>CAZUYY010000600.1:0-2032 GCA_964624935.1 uncultured Prolixibacteraceae bacterium | reverse complement strand
TTTACACTTCACACTTGACTTGGTAGCCCCGGCAGGAATCGAACCTGCATTTAAACCCGAGTTTGACACTTGTTTTTTGCAACCGTTTTATTTACAGCATAGTAATAGCATGCAAATCAGTTTGTGACACTACATTTTTACCGTTTTTACAAAATTTTAGGCGGTATTCTCATTTTCATAGCTTTCAATAAATTCTGTGCATTTTGAGGGATATCAGTTCTAACCCAAATGGTTTGTGATTTTATCTTGACCGGGATTGCAAAAACATTGTTCAACTCTTCCATTGCCATGGTTACAGTCAGAGGTCTTGCTTTGATTATCTTTTCTGTAATGGTTTTTGATTGCAGGATGTCATTTTGTTCTCTGAGTGTTTTTGTCATATGAGCCTCACAGAGGTATGCCAGAAAGCAAACCATCAAATGCCCGATGATCCGATCATCGGTCCAATGAAAAACAGGTCTCGATCTGAGGTTGCCTTTTAACTCACCGAACGAGTCTTCGATTTTCCAAAGTTGTTTGTAATTGAAAACAATCTCTTTTGCCGGCATGCTTTTAACGTTGGTGATAATACCAAAGAAGCCGTCTTTGCTCGCTTGTTCATCGATTGCCTGCTGGTTCAGGATTGGCCTTGCTTTATCTTGCAGAATGAGATACTTTTGGTAATTACGGTTGGTTACAAAACTTTTTGTCCGGGCCGTTTTCGTGCTTAATTTCTCCTGGATCTTAGCCAAAATATCATCCCTGGTTTTTCGATCTCTTTCTGCCCTGGACTTTGACCAGGTAACAATACAACGGTCTTCACCGTACTGCGTTTCCCAGATAGCCAGTTCCTCATTGATAAATTCAAAGCGGCTGAGGTCGTAAAATGTTTTTTGAAGTTCTTTTTGTAACACCCCTATTTTTAATCCCACAATAAATTCTCCCTGATTATTGCGAATATGATCGAGGTTTTTTGCAGAAAATAATCCCCGGTCGGCAATAAAAATAAATCGTCTGACTGAAAACTTTTTTCTCATTTTATCGACAATCTCTTTGAGCGTATTCCCCTCGAAAGTGTTACCCGGATGAACCTCAAAACTCAATGGTATCCCATCGGTATCGGTTAACAACCCAAAGACCACCTGGGTACAATCGCTTCTCATCTCCTTGCTATATCCAAACTTACGCAACTCACCCAAATCCTCACGAGTACTCTCAAAACGCAACGTTGTCAAGTCATAAAGAACAATATCCACACTCATGCTGAATAAATCTTTCTTGTATGCATAGAGCGATTGCTCAATCTGTTCTTTATGCATGGCTAAAATATCCAGACTACGATAAATCTGATGGAGCTTGATATGGTGATCAACCATGACCGGGTGAAATTTTTCAATCCATCGGTCATATAATCCAAGTTTTGAAACAGGTCTGACAAAACGTGATGTAATCAAAGTGAAAATTAGCTTTTTCAAATCATAGGTCAACTTCCTATGATTCTTTGCAATCTCGGAAATTACTTCATTTACCCCCAATGATTCCATTAATTGATCAAGCATCATCAACGAACCATAGATATACGCATTTTGAATATCGATATGTTTAGCTAATTCTAATACATGCACCGTATCAAGATGTTTACTGATTGCTTTGGAAAGTTGTTCTAATTTATTGTCTTCAACTCGGCCTAATGAAAGAAGAACCCGTTGCTTTACCTTCCCGTTTTCACGGAAGGACTCCACCAGATGATAATAGGCCTCACCTCTGCCGTTTTTAGTTACCCTTATGTACATGGTCGTTTCGTTTTACGACACAAATATAGTCAGCAAGTATCAATAATTGTTATTAACAATCATTTTGTTAATAATTTGTTCACTACATTTTTTCAAAACGAAAAACACACACCAATAAAATCAAGGGTTTCAGAAGATCAAGCCAAATTTGGTGTCAAACTCGGGATTGACTATACAGGTTATGCAACTGCTACTTTAAACGGAGTCAATACAGGAAAGCTGATTTTCGAAGGAAACCTGGTTCCATTGGAGACCACATC
>CAZUYY010000599.1:0-2034 GCA_964624935.1 uncultured Prolixibacteraceae bacterium | reverse complement strand
CCTGCCATCGTCTTCTTTTATCGACTTTATTTTTCCGGCGCCACCGGTAAGATTCAGAAACTGGTAATAGGGATTTACCTGGTAAGGCCTGATCAACAAATAAAATTCAAAATTCTTTGGCTGGTTTGAAATATTTTCAAATGAATAACTTATATCCATTCTGGAGCTTTCGTTTGCAACTCCGGCTGAGGTCACCCCGCATATAAATTTAAGATCATTTAATTGCCAGGTGACAGATGGCACAAAATTAAAGTCACTTATATTTTCAGAAGAACCCAAAGATTGAGTCGGCTTTACATTGCTCCAGTTGTAGAGTGAATCCCCGGTTCTTATCATTGGCTCGATGGAAAACAGCCCTTTATCAACTTCAATCATTCCATCTTCGTTTATCAGAGCCTCTTTTACATCATAGTTAACACCTGTAATTGTCCAATAAGATGCCTGCCCGGAAAAGTATCTGGGATAATTTCCTGCTGGTGAATTCTTAGCTGTGTAAAGTAAAAAATCATTCGGGGTAATAGAATTATTAGTATCAGGAAATTTTATCCCGCATATTCCAAATCCTTTTTCAGAATTACTTTTCGTAAGAGCTATCTTAACATATTTGGCTTCTGCTTCAGGCAACCTGATAAAGCTTACATCACTCTTATTTGATTGTACAGAATAAACTTTCTCCCAATTCTTACCATCTTCCGATAAGAGAATAATAAAACTTTTTGCGTAAAAATTTTTCAGCCAATTGATTTGCAAACCGCCGAATTCCCGGCGGGTCTTAAAATCAACAATAATATTCTGTTCGATTGCTCCGGTGCTCTGCCAATAAGTTTCATCTGAATTATCGATCATTAAATCCGGCGAATGACCTTTAACAAATGACGAAGCGATAATGGATGGCACCGGATAGGATTGTGCCTCAGGTTGAAGAGGTTCAAATGTAAGATCATCGAGCCAGATTGTGCCCTTTCCCCCTACGAACGATGAAATTGTAAATTCAATTCTGTCGATTCGTTTTAAATTGTGATCTGTCGCCGGTCCCCAGGCAAAATTGATATGTCTTTTCTTTATCCTGATCTTTTTCCATTCTGTCGGGAAATCATAGTTGCGGTTATTGACCCACCAAACATTGTTCCCCGTACTATCTATAAATTTTATTTCAAAATTATTGGCAGGAGATTCGGCTTTAACATAAAATGTAAATTCATAATTATCGGGAAGATCGATCGGGAAAAGTTTCTGTATCCCTCCGTAACCGGTGCCTTTGGTAAAATCATAATCAAAACGGATAGCATTTCCCGTAAATCCTTTTTCAATGGATAAATTAAGGTTGACATCATCGGATCTGATAAAAGTCCAGCCATTTTTGCTTTCGAAATCATCAAGTGTTCTGATCTGGGCCCTGAGACTTATCGCTGACAGAAACAATAATGTCAAAAGTAAACAACTCTTTATAATAAGGTTTTTCATATCGGGATAAATGCTATTTTAAATATGCGAAACCGAGCCTGTTTAAACCTTTCTGGATTATCGGATCTTTCATCACGTAATTCCAAACCAATCCGGTCCTGAAATTTTCTATCATGATCAGCATCGAGCCTTCATCGATGCCTAAATAATCATTGTCAATCCATTTAGCCGTCGGGTTAAATGCATCATAATATCCGTATTCCCCCCACAATTCTTTACCATACTTTTTATTCATTGATTTAATGGTCGGTAAAACTATTTCAGGAGCAAACAGGATTGAGGAAAGTGAAGCATAAGGTGCAATCGTTCCATCATCAAAATAATTATACCCGGGACCGCTCGTTCCCCTTCCGGCATAACCTATAAATTTTTTATCATCAAAATTATATTTCTGGCCAGGCCCATCACTTGCTGTCACACCCCAGCAAAGCGAATCATAACCAACCCAGCCTTTCGGATTATCTATTGCATATTGTCGCTGAACATATGTTGCACGGCGTGAGTTCTCAAAATAATCAATTCCCTTTTCCTTCATATATTCATCATCGATCCCGCGATAATCTATAAATG
>CAZUYY010000598.1:0-2034 GCA_964624935.1 uncultured Prolixibacteraceae bacterium | reverse complement strand
AGAAAAATCTAACGAGATGAAAAGTTAAATAAAGTATTTCTGTAAAATTTATTCTGAACTTTTTATTCAACATTTTCTTCACCGCGAAGACGCCAAGACGCTAAAAAACGCAAAAAAAAATCGAAAATCTAAACTCGTTAATCGTAAGTCTATTTGGTTCCCCGGTTTTTTAATCTGATCAAACTTCTTTCCAGTTATTTTCTTTCACGTTTATTACGTAAGGTAATTCATTGGGGAAAACCGGCAAGTATTTCAATTGAGCCCACAAATTACTGCAACCTGCATTGCCCGGAGTGTCCCAGCGGAATGGACCTGCTTACGAGGGATAAGGGTAACATGGATCTTGAACTGTTTCAAAATCTGATTGACCAGATCTCGCCTTCCCTGTTTTACCTGAATTTCTATTTCCAGGGTGAACCTTATATCAATCTCCGGTTTCCGGAAATGGTACGCTATGCAAAATCGAAAAAGATTTACGTTGCAACTTCCACAAACGGACATTTTCTGACTCCTGAAAATGTCAGATCGACAATTGAATCGGGACTCGATAAACTTATCATTTCCCTCGATGGTACTGATGCAAAAACATATGAGCAATATCGTGCCGGAGGAAATTTTGACAAGGTCATTACAGGAATAAAGGAAGTTGTTAAACAGAAAAAGACAGGCGGATCAAACAGACCCAGGACCGTGATCCAATTCCTGGTATTGAAATCCAACGAACACCAGATAAACCAGATCAGGCATCTCGGCAAAGAACTTGGAGTTGATCATGTTGAGGTAAAGACCGCACAATTCTATAAATTCAAAGAAGGTAATCCGCTGATGCCGGATAATCAGAAATTTTCAAGGTATAAAAAAATTCAGAAAAATCAGGCAGATCCAGCACACTTTGAGATCAGGAACCGGATGCCAAACCATTGTTTCCGGATGTGGTGTTCTTGTGTTGTCACCTGGGATGGTGAAGTAGTACCCTGTTGTTTTGATAAAGATGCAACTTACAAAATGGGAAATCTGAACAATCTTTCATTCGGACAGATATGGAAAAATAAAGCTTATCATGAATTCAGAGAAAAGATTCTCAAATCCCGAAAATCCATCGATATTTGCACTAACTGCACAGAAGGGACAGGGATCATGTACTTCCTTTAGTTTTTCCGGTATTTAGATGCTATTCATTATAAATTATTTTCTTACCTTTGCACACTTAATTTTCAGCCCGATGATAATGGATCCGGACAAATTTCAGGGTGAAGGATTAACCTACGACGATGTGCTGCTTTTACCGGCCTATTCAGAGGTTCTTCCACGTGAAGTGGATGTAACAACCTTGCTGTCGAGAAACATTCGTTTAAATATTCCGATCGTTTCTGCCGCAATGGATACAGTTACCAACTCAACTATGGCAATCGCCATGGCACAGGAAGGCGGAATCGGTGTGTTGCATAAGAATATGACTATTGAAGCCCAGGCGATTGAAGTACGGAAAGTGAAACGGGCTGAGAATGGCATGATCCTGGATCCGGTCACCATAAATGTAAACGGTCTGGTGGGTGATGCTTTGGAACTCATGAAAGAGTACAACATCGGAGGAATCCCTGTGATCAACGATCAGAATAAACTCGTGGGCATTGTTACAAACCGTGACCTTCGTTTCGAGCGTGATATAATGCGACCGATCACAGAAGTGATGACCAAACAAGTATTCACCACGACCGAATTTACGGATTTCGCCAAGGCAGAAGAGATCCTTCAGAAGTATAAAATTGAAAAACTCCCTGTTGTTGATACAAAAAATAACTTAGTTGGCCTGATTACTTATAAAGACATCATAAAGATCAAGGCCCGGCCCAATGCATGTAAGGATTCACGAGGCCGTTTGCGTGTTGCAGCCGCTGTTGGGATAGGAAAAGATACCCTCGACCGTGTATCCGCGCTTGTGAATGAAGATGTGGATGCCATTGTGATCGATACTGCCCATGGGCACACACGTAATGTAATGGATATGGCCAGACTGGTACGGCAGAAATTCCC
>CAZUYY010000597.1:0-2035 GCA_964624935.1 uncultured Prolixibacteraceae bacterium | reverse complement strand
ATCTTACGCTTTACGCTTACACCAAACAACCCTAACAATGATTATGACTGGTCTCTTTTTAATATGACCAACCACACCTGTGCTGATCTTTATCCACTGGCAGTGCAGTTGCAGGTAAGTTGTAATTCTTACGGAGTCATGGGTTACAATGGTCCTACAGGTATCAATTCTGCCTTGAGCAATGGCCGGAACTGTAACGGTCCCGGAACAACCTACGGTCCGGCTTTTAATGAAGACGTGAACGTATTAGCCGGGCAGACCTATCTTCTGAACATCAGCAACTGGTCAACTACTAATCAATCGGGATATACGCTTGATTTCACGGCTTCCACAGCCCAGATCTATAATAATATTCCTCCATATATTGATTCAATACAACAGGCAATAAGTTGTGCCGGCTCATCGACCCTTTATGTTCGCTTTTCTGAAAATGTTTTATGTGCCGATATTGAAAATCGTCCTCAGGACTTTACCGTCACTTCCCAGAATACGACCTATACTGTGACCGGTTTGACAAGTCCGGATTGCGATTTAGGAGGTACCCAAACCACTTACTGCATATTGCAGGTTTCACCCCCCCTATTTGGCGGTAATTATTACCTGAATATCGTAGATACCATTGCCGATCTTTGCGGCAACGTTGCAGCGTACAGGCAATATCCTTTCACTCTTACTGAAGTGGGTGCTCCTGTTGTCAATGCCGGGAATGATACGACAGTTAATAATGGTACTATCCTTACTCTCCATGGCAGTGCAACAGGAGGCACAGGACCATTAAGCTGGCACTGGAATCCGGATAGCCTGCTTGTTAATCCCAATGTTCAGGACCCGATAACAGTCAATATGGGGGCATCAACAACCTTTACCCTAACAGTGACTGACAGTATTGGTTGCCATGGTAAAGACAGCGTGACCATTACAGTTACCGGCGGCGCCCTGGGAGTAACTTCAACAGCCAATCCATCTACAATTTGCGCAGGTGATCAGTCACATTTGCTGGCGGTCCCCACCGGAGGCAGTGGTAATTATACTTATTCATGGAGCTCGAATCCATCGGGATTTACATCGAATATTCCCAATCCGGTGGTATATCCGACTTTCACAACCACTTATACGGTCCAGATCAATGATGGGTTCAGTTTGTCGACCGGCCATACATCCGTTGTGGTTAATCCAAAGCCAATCGCCAGTGCGGGAAACAATGTTTCAATCCCTTATGGTACCAATACATTCCTACATGGTTATGTGACAGGTGGTTTGGGAAGTTATCAGTACCACTGGACCTCATCACCGGCAGGGTTCTTTTCCACTCTTCAGGATCCTCAGACGCCGAATCTGGACATGACGACCATTTTCAACCTTGTGGGAAGCGATGCTGCAACCGGTTGTTCAAGCGATCCTTCCCAAGTAGTCGTAACTGTTACAGGAAATGCCCTTAATGTTTCTCCAATTGCAGCTAGCCCTTCGATCTGTTTTGGGAAAACTACACAACTGTACGCTTTAGCAGGCGGGGGATCGGGAAATTATACCTTTAATTGGACTTCTACTCCACTGGGTTTTTCCTCAACAACTGAAAACCCGGTTGTTACTCCTCTGGCAACAACTATTTATCATGTACTTGTGGATGATGGATATAACCAGGACACAGGAAGCGTTGTTGTACGTGTCAACCCGGTTCCCTATGTACATATCGGTCCTCCCGATACTACGATATGTGTTTTTAGTACCCTTCTGCTTAATGCAGGTAACACGGGAGCAATATATTACTGGTCGAACGGATCCACAGATCAAACACTCCTCGCCAGTACGACGGGTTTAACCTATGATTATCAGACCTATACTGTACAGGTTCAAAACAGTTACGGGTGCATTGATTCAGCAACTATACATATCTCTTTTACTTTCGCCGGTTGTCTTGGGATAAAAGAGAAAACTGCACGATCGGATTGGAAAATATATCCTAACCCTGCCATCGGAGAGGTTTACATTGAAATAGAACACCCTGATAAAAATTTTGTTGTTCAATTGATAGACA
>CAZUYY010000596.1:362-2049 GCA_964624935.1 uncultured Prolixibacteraceae bacterium | reverse complement strand
CGAATTGAATGCCGGCATGTTGTAAAGGATAAATTGTCAGTTGCCATTCAGGGGAAGCGTCAGATTGTTTTTGTTCTAGTGGGACATCAAAAACCTGAGGCAGGCTTAAACCATATCCAAGTCCAAATACATGAGAATGTAAATTAGTCGGTTTCTTCAACTTCAAGGATTGACCCGTTAAACGGGGAGGATTCACGGAAACCGGAATACTGATCTCCTTTACATAGCCTCTTACTTTGCAGTTCCATTTCCTCTTCATGCGCAGGTCAAGTGTTATCACAGGGTTCCCTGATTGCTGCCACTGCACCTGATGCCCCGATTTGAACTGAAAAATCATCCGGTCAGAAGGTTGCCTGGAATGATCTGCTTCATCATAATCCTGGAAGGAATATTCTTCGAAATTGATTATGGAAGGAACCGCCTGCCTGATCGCATTGATGGTGGCATCTTCAACCAGTTTCCTACGATTATTGGTGTTAATGATATGGAGTATGTCTTTCCTGTTGTCGATGATGATCGATGATAGACCTTCTACTTCATTATTCACCTGTCCTGTTGCTTTGATAGCTAAGAGTAAGAAAAGAGGAATAATCAATCTATGGAAACGCAAGGCGGGCATGGCATTATTCTAAGCAAGCTTGAATTATTTCAGTCCGTTATTGATGAATTTCTGCACTTTCTCTCCAAATTCGGTGCCTTCATCTACCTCCCTTAATGCCTTTTGAATGGCATGTGTAATGGCTTCCCTGTCGGAATTGATAAAATCAGGATTGTAAAAGAAAAACATTCTGTACTCAGTGAGGTCAGACCGTTTTTCCTTCTTAAATATGGTAAATGAAGGATGGATCATGCCGCCGATATCAATGGCGCCCACCTGCTGAAAGGCACTGAAAAAACGATCGGTCCAGTTGACTTCTTTCTTGTTTTTCTTCACTTCGTCCCCGCCGTAAGCTTGATCGTATCTATACCTGATCGAATCAAATACCAGCCTGACCATAAAATTCTGGGCATCTCCAAGGCATTTCTGCTGCCCGATGGCATAGGTAGGGGCGCTGACTTTGGTTTCATAATCAAGGTATTTGCCTTCCTGCAATTTTAGCAAATGGTTGAGCACTATCTGCTCCAGTGGCAATACCGTTCCAGAAATAGTATATCCTTCTTTTTGATACTTTTTAGCGATAGCCTTAGCCTGCTTCTCCATTTTTCTTTGCACCTTGTCTGAAGTATTGCCAGTGGCTGCGAATACAGTCGTTGCAATGAGTGAATAACCCAGCAGCAATAAAAGAATTGAATTTGCACTTGTTTTCATAATTCTTTGGTTTTATTCTCAAAGGTAAACTGTCCGAGGAGGGAAATGTTTTGAATTTATTTAACGGTGGATTCTGGAAAGGAGCGAATGGAAATGAAGTATTTCTAATCGGAAGCGTTATTTCCCAAAATCATCCGCTAACACCAAAGGCGGGCCTTCATCCCTGCGTGAAAACCAGTACTGGATAATGTGGACTGCATTTTGATATGAGGAAGTAGCTATAAAATTTGATTTTATTATTTCTCAGAAAAGGGTACCCTAAAATGCAAAACCAACGACAAACGTGGGTTTTAGGATTATTTAGTGCCTGGAAGATGATCCATAAATTATAAAGTTGAACCTTGCTCATTCAAAAATCCAATAACAATCCCGCATTGC
>CAZUYY010000596.1:0-352 GCA_964624935.1 uncultured Prolixibacteraceae bacterium | reverse complement strand
CTCAATCTGGGCTTCCAGATATTCAACAACAAGCAGGACTTCAACGCGTCCAAGAACTACCAGTTTGTTACTGTTTCATCTGTGAAGCTTGAAAGGTAATTTTCAGTTGTTGCAATATTGACATGGCCAAGACTATCGCTGATGTAGGCGATGGGGACTCACGATCTTTCAAGGTGCGTTGCATATGAATGCCGGGCGTAATAAGTAGTCACTTTATCTCCCCATTCCAATGCATCGGTTAGGTGTTTTAAATATTTATTGGACATTTTACTGAATTGTGCAATGCTGATAAAGATGAATTTTTTCTGTCCCCAAAATAATGCAAATTTTGTGCAAAGGAAAAAGGGCCCCA
>CAZUYY010000595.1:0-2059 GCA_964624935.1 uncultured Prolixibacteraceae bacterium | reverse complement strand
ATAACAGAAAACACCTGAAGATTCGATAACCCGTTGTTGGAAGCGGTATACGTCTGTCCGTTATCTGTAGAAATATAAACCCCATGACTCCCGGTAGCGGCATAGATATTACTTCCCAGGATTGTCGCAGCCGTAATTGTGTAATCAGGAATAGAACTACCGCTCTCATTCCATGTTAAACCATTATCATTTGAGATAAATAATGGCCCGTAATTATAAGTACAAAGCACAATGGTTTGACCACTCCATGCCATAGTCTGTATACAACATGTAATTACACCTTGTCCTAATTGGGTCCAGGTCTTTCCATTATCTGTCGAGCGGTAAACGCCATCTGCTGCCGCCATTATCGTATCATTATGGATGATTGTGCCGGCCGGATCGGAATAAACTGACATGCCATTGGTCACCAATGACCAGGTTTTACCCAAATCATGTGATATATAGGTACCGGTTTCCTCTGACCCGGCATATATGGTATTTCCGGAGATAGCAATACTGCCAATTAACCCGTTGCCTGGGCCATTTGTTTGCTGCCATTCTCCCGAAAGGCTTCCCTGGCTGCCGCTGTTTGAGCCTGTTTTCTTGCAGGAGGAAAAAATAACCACTGAAAAGGCCAGTAAAATAGTTAAAAAGAAAGTGATGGATTTCATTTCAATTGGATTTTAAACAAATGTAAGAAAAAGATTCACAGACAAGGTATATAATTGATAATTGATAATTGATAATTGGTATTGGGTATTGGGTATTGGTTTCGTTTGAACAATCGAATATCGATCAACGATTTTTGAAGTAAGAGTAGAATTAGTTTTCGGAGGGGACTCATAATTCAGTCTTGGTTATTTGTGTTTGTTAACTATTTGTACCTGGACTTTCCATTTTGTGACAATCCTGGCCCACTCTGAAAAGTCTTTTTTTACCGCAAAGAACCCCACCCCCGAAGGCCAAGTGCAAAGTGTAAAATACAAAACAGCATCCCCCAAGAGGGAGAGGAGTTATATCGTTGAAATTGAACTTTTTGTGTCTTGGTACTTTGGCAGTAAAAAAAATCTTCAGAGTAAACTCAAAGCTTATTATTGAAAAATGTAAATGTAATTGTTGTTGTACTACTTTAAAAGGATAAAACTACCCTGTTGTTTTTTAGCCTTTCCGGGGGCTTCCGAACCTTCATAAGTCGCAATAAAAGTGTAAGTACCTGCCGGACAAATAGTACCACGGATCTTGCCATCCCAACCGGTATCAATATCATCAGTTTCAAAGATCAGTTGTCCCCAGCGATTATAGATCATCATATGGAATTTAGTACAGAATCAAAACATACCTGGGCAGGCCCATCTATCGTCGGAACAGGATTAGGATTCACAGTGACAGGAAATGCAGGTGAAGATTCACCATTGCATTCGGCGTTATATGCATAAACAGTAAATGAACCTGAAACTGAAGTTGTGGTGTAGGAAATGAAAACTGACGCAGCCAATATGTGCCTGTGTTTTGCTGGGTCCATGTCGTCCCACCATTCGTAGTTCTGTAAATACATTCACTCTGCCCACAGATAAATCCTGTATTTGCGTCAAAAAAGAAGACGCCCCGTAATACATTGCTGGTTGGAGAGTTTATTAATGTCCAGGTATTCCCTGCATTTACTGTTGTAACAATAGCACCGTTATCACCCACAGAATAGCCTATTGAAAAGGTCGGAAAACAAATGTCTGCCAGAAGGTCACTTGAACCTGTAAGAACTGTTTGCCAGTTTTTGCCTCCGTCAGAGGATTCAAGAATGGAACCATCCGACACCGGGATAAAACCATGCAGTGTGTCCGTAAATGTAATTGCCACAAGTTGCTGGGTAATGGGCACTGGAACAGGAACCCATTGCGCCTGCAAAGGAAAAGAAAAATAAAGAACACCGAGGAAGAATATCAGGTGTTTCATATTAATAAACGCAATCCGGATCATATAGTGCAAATATAAGCATTTTACGTTAATAATGCTGGATGCTGGATACTGGATGCTGGATGCTGGATGTAAAATTTTAATAGTTTTTTCTTGACTTTTTAAA
>CAZUYY010000594.1:0-2059 GCA_964624935.1 uncultured Prolixibacteraceae bacterium | reverse complement strand
CACCCCGTTTTTTACAACAAAGGAAATAGGAAAAGGTACCGGCCTCGGCCTGCCCCTGATCTATGGTATAGTAAAGATGCACAAAGGAAAAATTGACATAACAACCAACACCGACCCCTCAAAAGGACAAACAGGCAGCACATTCAGGATCGCCATACCAAGAAATATGGATTGAAGGGTATTGGGTATTAGGTATTGGGTTTTAGGAATCAGGTAAGATAGATTGGTTTAAAAAGCTTTTTTAACCGCAAAGGCGCTAAGACGCTAAAAAGAGCGAAGAAGTATATGGTCGAAATTGATTTTTTTGCGTCTTTGGACTTCGCGGTATAATTTAACAAAAAGTACGATTAAATTCTCAAATAATATGAAACCAGTGAATACAACCATTCTGATCGTAGACGACGATATGGATTATCTATTTCAGACGCAGATGAAGCTGGAACAGCTTGGGTTTAAAACGATCACTGCCGACAGCCAGAGAGAAGCCGAGCTGATCCTGGAAAAAACAAGACCCGACCTCGCCATCCTCGACCTGATGATGGAAAATGAGGACAGCGGATTTATTCTGAGTTACAAGATCAGGAAGAAATACCCGGATGTACCCATCATTATTTTGACTGCAGTAGCAGCCGAAACCGGCATCACCTTCGACATCCAGGATGAGAATAACCGTAAATGGATCAAGGCCGACCTTTTCCTCGACAAGGGGATCCGTTCGGATGTATTGAATAATGAAATTAACCGCTTGTTGCAAAAAATCTGAACAACTACGTCGATTTTCACTTAAATTTGAACTCAGAATCGGACTATGTCAACACTTAAAATACTCGTCATCGATGATGAACCCGGCATCCGCAGCGGGATAAGCCGTATCCTGCGAAATTTCCGTGTAGATTATCCTTTCATGGAAGAAGCTTTTGATTTCACGGTTTTTGAAGCCGCCACCGGAGAAGCAGGGATTGAGGTCATCGAAAACAACCTGCCTGATATTCTCCTCCTCGACAATAAGCTGCCGGGAATCCAGGGAACAGAGGTTCTTGAATATGTCCGCAAAAAGCAGTACAACATCATCGTGGTGATGATCACGTCTTATGCATCCCTGGAGCTCGCTGTTAAAGCCACGAGTGACGGCGCTTTCGATTTTATCCCGAAACCTTTCACCCCACAGGAATTACGATCATCCATCGAAAATATCACGAAAAAGATCTTCCTGAAAAGGATGACTGCGACCCTTAAAGATACAGGAAAACATATACGGTTCCAGTTCCTTTCGGTATTGTCGCATGAACTGAAAGCACCGCTGAATGCCATCGAAGGCTATCTGAAAATGGCCAGGGAACATCAACTCGGAGATAAAATAGAAGATTATCATACCATCTTTGACCGTTCGATCGAACGCGTTCATGGCATGCGTACGCTGATCCTCGACCTTCTTGACCTCACTAAGGTTGAAAGCGGAACATCCCAGAGAAACATCGTCGCCGTGGATCTAATTAAAGCTATCCGCGGGGCAATAGATGCCGTTCAGCCTTATTCCATTCAGCGCGACATAAAGATTAATCTTCATGGGCCTGACCAACTTGTAATAAATGCCGATGCCAATGAAATTGATATCATCTTTAATAATCTGGTCTCCAATGCTATAAAATATAACAAAGAAGGAGGATCGTTAGATATCTTTGTTGAGGAAAATAATGGGAAGATGCTGATCAGGTTTGCAGATACGGGGATAGGAATGACTGATGCTGAAATGGCAAAACTTTTCCAGGATTTTGTCAGAATAAAAAATGAAAAAACCAAAAATATATCAGGGAGCGGACTGGGATTATCGATTGTCAGAAAACTTATCGAAAACTACGGAGGAACTATTGAAGTCAGCAGTATTCCCGACAAGGGCAGTACCTTTATTGTTTCATTTCCAAATGAAAAGATATGTTCGTAAAACATCTTCCTCATAAAACTGTTGAACGGCTGAGTCAATACAGGAGAGCATTATTACTGATCCTGTCAAAAGAAAAAACGCATGTATTCTCTCATGAGATAGCACAAATGCAGCACA
>CAZUYY010000593.1:0-2066 GCA_964624935.1 uncultured Prolixibacteraceae bacterium | reverse complement strand
ATATTGAAACTAAAGATCTGAACCAATGTCAACAATTACTCGATGACTTAATTATTTCAATCCAGACAGATTTTACAAAATACAGAAAAAAAACACCTATTTCCCTTTTAAATGAAGTTTTTCAGGCGGTCGTATCTCAGGCAGGACAAAAATTTGTCTATTCTAAGGCATGTGCACACGCAAAGCACTATCAGGTCAGGGAGGCAATGCAATTACTGATAAGTTCAGGTATGGTGATTCCCATTATTCACAGTTCTTCAAATGGGTTACCCCTTGGGGCAGGTGTAAACCTTCAGAAACAAAAAATGCTGATTTATGATACGGGTATTTTTCAACGTCTTATGGGACTTGATTTGGCAGATTTTCTCCTCTCCAAAAAATTCGATACCATTAATAAAGGGAACCTGGCCGAACAGTTTGTCGGTTTGGAATTGATAAAGTCTGAATCCTGTTATCAGAGTCCATCTCTTTATTATTGGCATAGAGAAGCGAAAAACAGCAATGCAGAAGTTGATTATGTTATTTCAATTTCTCAGAAAATAATACCCATCGAAGTCAAGGCAGGAACAAAAGGATCAATGCAAAGCTTGTTTTTATTTTTACAGGAAAAGAAAATTGACAAAGGGATTCGAATATCGAATGAAAATTTTTCAATTTACAAACCCATCGAAGTCTACCCAATATACGCTGTTGAAAATTTAAGGCTGGGGTAATTCATAAGTCGTTTTTACTCACAAATAATCCTAAATCCAAAATCGTAGATCGTAAATTAAATCGTAAACCCAAAATCGTAAATCGTAAATTATCTTTTCTCTCCAGTACAACAAAATAAGATTTAGCCGCCACCAAGCTTCTGTGAATTCATAATTTTTCATTTTTCATTCTTTCAATTGCCTTGGATTTCTGTAACTGTTAACAAATATTTTCTCATCTGAATGTACCAATTGATACATTTTCTCGTTTGTTAACATATTAACAATATCATTTCTGGAGATTTTCGTTGGGACGAATTTCATTTGATATCTTTCAGTACAGAAATAAATTTTTCAATTTTCATACAAGTCTTACCAATCCTTTGTCCCATGAAATCAAAATCATTATTCATCATCCTTTTATCAGGAGTTTCGATATGTGCTCAGGCACAATCGTACTATGTCCGCGCCGGCTTTGGCGCTGCAATCTCTACTTCGCCTCGTATTGGTATCGAATCCACGTCTTTAAGCGACAGTGGATATCTTTATAAAGAGGACGCAAAAAGAGTTGGGTTAGCAAATGGTTTGCCAATCGTTGCTGCAGCCGGTTATTATTTCGGAAATAATTTCGGGGTCGAACTGGGTGTGGATTATTTTGCCGGATTTAATGTTAAGCCATTTCTATACGATCAGGTGGATTCCTGGACATCCAAGGGTCGCGGCTCGATGCTTTCTATCGTACCTGCCATCGTTATAAGAATCAATAATGATAAGTTGAAACCTTATGCACGACTTGGGGTTATGATCGGAGTACTGAACAAAGTGCTGCTCTTTGAGACTAATAACCCATCGACATCAAATTCAGAATCAACAACTTCAAAGGATTATGGCGGAATTGCCATAGGAGCGCAGGCTGCCTTGGGAACAGAATTGCCTCTTAGTAAGTTATTTTCACTGTTTGGCGAAGTGAATTTTAACGCAATCAGTTGGGCGCCAACGAAAGGCAAGTACATTAAAGATACCTATAACGGGGTCGACCAACTTCCTGATTTGACAACCAAAGAGAAAACCTGGATCTATGTAAAGAACTTAGATACCTCCCAAACCATCCCCAACAGTGATCCAAACAAACAGAATCTGGTCAATTATTCCTTTTCCAATATTGGCCTGATCGTAGGCGTCAAGCTCAATTTCGGAAAATAATACCGGAAAATTCTTGCAACCAAATACCCATTACCCATTCTTCATTTTTCATTCTTCATTTTTCAATTCCTTTCTTCTTCCGGAAAAATTATACCTTTGTTGTCAAAGTCTTATTTCCATGCTCATTATCCGGAGACACAATACTGATCCCTATTTCAATCTGGCTACTGA
>CAZUYY010000592.1:0-2070 GCA_964624935.1 uncultured Prolixibacteraceae bacterium | reverse complement strand
TACCCATGCTTGAGGCCATGGCATGCGGCGTTCCGGTTATCACATCCAATACTTCATCCATGCCTGAAGTAGCCGGTGATGCAGCCCTGATCGTCGACCCATTCAAACCGGAAGATATAACCGCAGCGATGATCCTTTTGCAGGATGATCCTTTGACTAAAAAAGAACTGGTGAAAAAGGGCTTCGTGCAGGCAGCAAAATTTTCCTGGAAGGCGATGGCTCAGCATGTACTTCAAATATACAAGGAAGTTTATCCAGGGCAAACCTGATTCATTTTACTCAAAAAAATCCGATGCCCAAAGTCCTCACTTACCTAAGATACCTTTCCGACTACCTGAAACATGGTGATTTCATTTCTGTCCTTGCTGCATTCAAATATATCCTGACCGGAACATCACACAAAAAAGACCGGATTATCACTACATCCATAGGTATGTTCTTTTGCAGGAAAAACACTAACGATTTTCAATTTGCCAATTATTACTATGAATGGGGAGTTAAGAAATTTATCCTGGATCATCTTTCTGAATTTGATGTTTTTATTGATGGAGGGGCATGCATTGGGGAATATTCCATATTGCTCTCCAAAAAGAATATCCGCTGCTTTGCGTTCAAGCCTGTAAGAAGTAATTTTAAAGCGTTGCTAAAGAACCTGAAACTAAATAAGGTTGAAAAAGAAGTAGTTGCCTGTCCCTTTGGGTTGAGCGACAGTAATTCCACTGTAAATTTTGATTATAATCCGGTGAATACAGGGGCTTCTCATATTGCTGATCGTTTAAATCCGGAAGGATTACTTTCAGAGCTGCGCACATTTGATTCTTTGCTCCCGGGTTTGAATATATTTCCTGAGGATCGGATCCTCTTTAAACTGGATGTGGAAGGAATGGAAACGAATGCCATTGAAGGATCTGCAGGATTTATTAAAAGCCATCCAAACCTGATGTTTATCCTGGAACACAAACATTCCGGACAGGGCAGGATCAGGAAAGCCCTGAACGAAAAAGCCGGATTTAAATATGGAATCGTCGACGAATTTAATTTTTATGCCCGGAAAGTCAACAATATCAACGAATCTGAAAAGGTATGACAACATTAAAAATCATTTTTTGGGTACTGCTTTTCATTCCTTTCTATGCCTATGTGGGGTATGGAATCCTTTTGTACATCATCATAAAATTCCGGCGGATCACAGGACTGCACAAAGCCGGAATACCGGAC
Organism: uncultured Prolixibacteraceae bacterium; assembly: GCA_964624935.1. Lineage (GTDB taxonomy): Bacteria > Bacteroidota > Bacteroidia > Bacteroidales > FEN-979 > FEN-979. Next base: position 852 of record CAZUYY010000592.1, on the reverse strand, counting down.
CCTGACTACGAACCTGAAGTAACCCTGTTCATTGCAGCTTACAACGAAAAAGATTATATAGCCGAAAAGATCAGGAACACGCGTGAACTGGACTATCCAGCCGGGAAACTTCATGTCATGTGGGTTACCGATGGTTCAGATGATGGTACGCCTGAAGAATTAAAAAAATATCAAGGCTTAGAAGTTCATCATGTTCAGGAACGGAACGGGAAGATAGGCGCCATGAACCGCGGCATGAAACTGGTGACAACACCGATAGTGGTATTTTGCGATGCCAATACCATGCTGGGAAAGGAATCCATACGACGGATCGTAACGCTTTTCAGCGACCCAAAAGTTGGTTGTGTCTCAGGTGAAAAGCGGATTATCAGTAAAGAAAAAGATGCAGCTGCAGGATCGGGCGAAGGATTGTACTGGAAATATGAATCCACATTAAAGAAATGGGATTCCGAACTATACTCGGTCGTTGGCGCTGCGGGTGAGCTGTTTGCCATTCGTACCGCATTGTACCGGGAAGTTGAACGCGATACCCTGCTTGATGATTTTATTATTTCCCTGAGAGTGGCTCAGGAAGGTTATCCTATTAAATATGATCCGGATGCCTATGCCATTGAAAGTTCGTCTGCAAATGTAAAAGAAGAACTGAAACGCAAAATCAGGATTTCAGCAGGTGGAATTCAATCGGTGATCAGGTTAAGGTCGCTCCTGAACATTTTTCAATATGGAACCTTGTCATTCCAGTATATCTCGCATAGGGTTCTGCGTTGGACCCTGGCTCCGTTTTCTCTCCTCTTTTTACTACCGGCAGGATTCGTTCTTGCCCTGAATGAAGGGATCTTTCGTTTTGATTTT
>CAZUYY010000591.1:0-2092 GCA_964624935.1 uncultured Prolixibacteraceae bacterium | reverse complement strand
TTGGAGATAGGCCTTGAATTGTTTGTAATCGTTGGATATTTCGTTGAATTGTTCCGGTTTTTGTTCTATGCCCTTTAGACTTTGAGGGAGGGCCGGGGTTATTGATAAGATTTTCATGATCTCCCGGGGGAATTTGGCAGGGTGGGCGGTTTCAAGGGAGACACATAACGGATCTGAGCCGGACAGAGGGTCAGTCTTACGAAGGTCAGTCTCAAGCCAGGCCATTAACCCGGCCCAGGCTACTGCGCCATGGGGTTCGAGGAGTACTTTATAGGCGTCATAGGCTTGTTTGATGGTTTTTCTTGTCTGGTCATCTGTGAAGGGGGCGGACCAGATATCCTGCTGCATGGCTGTTCTGTCGGCTTGTTTCAGAATGTTTCCCTTTTCATCCATGATGCCTCCATAGAGGTCTATCAGCCTGGCGAGGTTGCTTGGGTGGCCTACGTTCATTGCGCTGGAGATGCAGTTCCGGGAGGGTTCGATCCTGGAATAGATGCCGGTTTCGAGGTATTCCGGGAATTCGTCATTTTCATTGGTGGCAATGATAAATTTTTGGACTGGAAGTCCCATTTTCATGGCAAGGATACCGCCCATCATGTCGCCAAAGTTTCCGGAGGGGACTGAAAAGATGATCTTTTCTTCTGCAGAGAGCGCCAGCCGTGACCAGGCATAAAAATAATAAACGATCTGGGGTATTAGCCGGCCAATGTTGATGGAATTGGCAGATGAGAGTGAAAGGGCATCCAGGTCATGATCGGCAAATGCCTGTTTCACCAGGGCCTGGCAATCATCAAATTTGGCATCGAGGGCAAGAACATGGACATTTTTTCCGAGCGTGGTCATTTGTTTCCGCTGGCGGTCGGTGACTTCGGCTTTGGGGAAGAGAATGACGGTCTGGACATTATCGAGGCCATAAAAGGCGCTGGCGACGGCACTCCCTGTATCTCCGGAAGTTGCTGTCAGGATCAGGAGTTTACGGTTTTCGATCTGAAGATAATACTGCATCAGCCTGCCCATCATGCGGGCGGCAAAATCCTTGAAGGAAGCTGTGGGGCCCTGATCGAGGCGCATGATGTACTTCCTTCCGGTGACATGTTCGAGCGGGACGGGATAATTGTAGGATTCCTCTGTTATTCTTCTGAGGTCTGTATCCGGTATCTGGCCTGCAAGGAACCTGCGGCTGATGTCGAAGGCGATGTCGTGATACGGGAGGGCTTTGTATTTCAGGATTGAGGGCTTGTCAATGACGGGAATACTCTCCGGCATGAAGAGGCCGCCATCGGGGGCAATGCCTTTGAGGAGGGCCTGGGGGAAAGTGACCGGGGTTGATTTCCGGTTGGTAGAATAAAATAAGATCGGGTCCGGCATAATTTAAACTTCTTTATTATACTAACAACAGGACAAATCAGTACTTTTTGTTATTCCTTAATATTTTGGGCTAAAGCCCGAAATTACAAACTTTTCCAGTACCCCCAGCCTGAAGGCTGGGGTAATTCATTAGACGAATTTGAATTGCCCTGCGCTTTAGCGCGGGAGTTATCAAGGCTGGGGCAATTCATAATGTACAAATTTATTCCGTTTCCAGTTTAATACCGGCGGAAGAGGCACCTCCGGCGGAAAATTCCGGGAAGGTTACGGTGATCTTTCTACCTGTTAATACTGACAATGCCTGATCCAGATCCTTTATGATGTCATCGGGATGTTCACCGCCAACGCATAAGCGGATGAGGTTATCGGGGATACCGGCGAGTTTTCTTCCCTCCTCCCCTTGCTGGGAATGGGTTGAGATGGCAGGGATGGTTGCTACGGATTTGATCCTGCCCAGGTCGGTGGCGCGCCATATCATAGAAAGTGCGTCAAAGACTTCACGCGTTTTCTTAGCATCTCCTTTGATCCGGAATGACATCAGGTGACCATAGCGGTTAACTTTCTTTCCATATAATTCGTCATATTCAGAATCCACCAAAAACATGTAACGACTTGCCAGCTCATGCAATGAACTTGATTCCAGTCCCAGGTAATCCACACACTCTATCTGAGGATGTGTTTCCAGATAATGTGAGACTGTGGCGGTTGTCCGGCTTAACATATC
>CAZUYY010000590.1:0-2094 GCA_964624935.1 uncultured Prolixibacteraceae bacterium | reverse complement strand
ATATTAGTTTCTGGGAATTTGTTGAAAAAGTCTGGTTTTTTTTGAATCATCAATAAGAGTCGAGGACATTTGCGAGGTACGGTCATATTACAGTAAACCATGAGTTTTTCAAAAAAATCAATTGGAAAAACTCCAGGAAATAATCAGCACTCTATAATTTACTGAAGTTCAGGATTAATGGAAATAAAAAATATAAATTTGCCTTTGGTTTCAATTATTGTTATTACATATAATTCATCAAAGTATGTTCTCGACACCCTTGAAAGTGCAAAGGCACAGACTTATCAGAACCTTGAACTGATCGTAACTGATGATTTCTCAACAGATGATACAATTGGAATTTGTCAGAAGTGGATTAATAATAATAAGGAAAGATTTGCACGAACGGACCTTATTCAATCGGGAATAAATTCCGGAATCCCTGCTAATGCTAACAGAGGAATAAATGCTGCACGTGGGGAATACGTAAAACTTATAGCTGGTGACGATGCATTAAAACCAAACTGCATTGATGATAATATCTATTATATCAAAAATAACAAGGATGTATTTGTTCTGTTTTCTTACATTGATACTTTCATAGAGAATTTTAAAGAAGAATCATTTGATGGCAGGGAACCTTCACAACCACCTTTGGATTTTATTAACGACACAATTGATGCACAGCAGCAGTATAGAATGTTATTAATTCAAGACCGGGTGGGTTATACAGCTTCTGTCTTTTTAATGAGAGAGATATTGATCAGGGTGGGCGGGTTCGATGAAAGGTATCAACATGTTGAGGATTATCCTATGTGGCTTAAATTGACTAAGGCAGGCTATAAATTGCATTTTATGGAAAAAGTCACGGTAAACTACCGTAATAGCAGTAATTCTATCACTTATATGGCTCAAGATACATTAATTAACAAGACTTTCCTTGACCGGGAACAATTTCGAAGAGAAAATGTTTATCCGTTTTTGGAATGGAAATATAAACTGGATTATTGGTACAGATACAGGATATCACTAATAGCTAAGTTTATTTTTTGTAACAAAAACACCAAACTGACCCGATTGATATACAGAACCCTAATGAAGTGGTTGAATCCATTTTACTATTACCTTAAAATAAATCGTGCTAAGAGCTTATTGTTCAGATTGTAGAAAGAAAGAATGAATGAATGAATGACCCCACCCCCGGCCCCTCCCCCAAGAGGGAGGGGAGTTGAAAGAATATCTTTGAGATTGAATTTTTTGTGTCCCTGCCTGCCGGCAGCCAGGATTTTTGATAAAAGATTAAAATTAGTTTTAGGAGTGGGCTCAAGAACGAGGTAAAAAGGTAAAGTTATGACATTGAACTCACCTGTTTTATTGATTGCTTATAATCGGCCGGAGACTACGCAATTGGTCTTTAACGAAATCAGGAAAGCGAAACCCAAGAGATTATATTGTTCAGTAGATGGGCCCAGGATTGGAAATGCTAAAGATGACGGGAATTGTAAACGTACGAGGGAAATCATCAACCAGGTTGATTGGGACTGTGAAGTCTTTACCAACTTCCCTGAAAATAATCTTGGGTGTGCTGTTGGCGTTTCAAATGCCATTACCTGGGCATTCAGGAATGAGGACAGAATGATCATCCTGGAGGATGATACAGTTCCTGTACAGGCATTCTTTCCGTATTGTGACTATCTGCTTGAAAAATATAAGAATGACACCCGGGTTTGCATGATCAGCGGTAATAATTATACCGATCATTTGAATCCAGGCAATGATAGTTATTTTTTCTCTCTTTATGGACACATCTGGGGATGGGCATCGTGGAAACGAGTATGGGATAAATTTGATCTTCACATGACAGATTGGGCGTTATTTCGTGATACTCATCAAATCCGGAATGTTTTTTCAGCCAAAGCTGAACAAAAGTATTATATAAATTTCTATGAAAACTTTCTGATAACAAAAGCGAAAGGCACATGGGATTACCAATGGTTTTATTGCAGGTTTAAAGAAGCGGGTCTTTCAATTGTTCCAAAAAATAATCTTGTCTCAAATGTCGGTATAAAAGGTACACACACCGATATTAAATTTACGGTTCATTTTTTTTCAGTC
>CAZUYY010000589.1:0-2097 GCA_964624935.1 uncultured Prolixibacteraceae bacterium | reverse complement strand
AATATCATGTGAACTCGGTTTTTGAGCAGGGTTGTCACGGAACCTATTCAGAAAACCAGGAATTAAGAGAATACCTGCTTGCCAAATTGCTTTGGAATCCAAACCTGAATGTGGACTCACTGACAACCGTCTTTCTGAACGGTTATTATGGAGCGGCAGGATATTGGATTGGGAATTATTTCAAGACAATGGAGAAGAATCTGATCTCATCGGGGCAACCCTTGTGGATCTATGGATCGCCGGTTCAGGAAACCACATCTTTTCTTAATTCTGACCAGGTAAAGTTGTATGATTTTTATTTTGATAAGGCCGAAGAAGTAGTAAAAAATGATACAGCAATTCTGAACAGGGTCTTCAAGGCCCGTTTGCCCCTGATGTATGCAAAGATCGAGATTTCACGAGCAAAAATTGACGGGCCGGAAGGATTTCTTTTAGGCGATTGCCCGATGCTAAGTCCAAAGCAATCATTTCAATATGATCTGAAACTTTTTTGTACCCGAGCCGATCTCTTTAATATCAAAACACTTCATGAGCGGGGATTATCCCCGAAAGACTACCTGAGAGCAGTCGATTCCTGTTGTTCCAAATCCTATTCCTGTCACCTTGCCATTGGAAAACCTTATACATTAAAATACCCACCGGCAAGCCGGTACCAGGCAGACGGTCAGGGATCACTGACTGACGGGAAGAGGGGATTTGATAATTATCACATTCTATGGCAGGGATTCGAAGGAGAAGATTTTGAGATGGTGATCGATCTTGGCAAAAAGGAAAAGATTAATTACCTGGCTGCAGGGTTCCTGCAGGATATAACATCCTGGATTTTCTTTCCGGAATATGTTCAGTATTCCATCTCAGCCGATGGGAAAAAATTTACAGATGTAATCCGTGTTAATAACTGCGAATTATCTCATAATCCCAGACCTTTAGAGCGTGATTTTTCAGGTTCGTTCAGCACAAGGAAGACGAGGTATATAAAAGTATTCGCAAAATCAATACTGATATGCCCCGAATGGCATATTGGTCATGGCGGCAAGGCGTGGCTATTTACAGATGAGGTAGTAGTAGATAATAAACAGGTCACTACCGCTCAAAAACATCAATCTCCCTGAAGTAATACGGCCCGTGGCCCGAGGCTTCACTTACCAGCATAATGTACTTACAATTCAGCAGCTTTTTATTTTCCGGGATAATGCTGTAAACTGCCTTGCTGTTTCCCCAGATATCCACCGGACCGGCCCAGGCAAGATATTTCCATCCGCTGGCCTTTGGGTCGCCCGTGACTGGCGGCATGGCAGGTTTATCGGATATCCAGATGGAATAAGTCTCAGGTCCCCGTTTTGTGTCCAATGAGGCAAAGATGTGAAGACTGTCAATTCCTATTTTATTCTGCAGGTCCATCACAATACGGCTTTCTCCCTTCTCGAACCATACATCTTTTAAAGAGTCGGAGGGAAGCAGGTCAAACATGCCATCGTTGCAGGCAGACAACACCATTCCCTGTTCCGGCATATTGGCTTTCAGTTGTTCTGTTCCTGAATAGTAATAGTTCACCGTTACTCCATTGGGCATGTGCATATCGGCATAGTCCTTCAACGAGACTTTATAAGGCAGGTCATTCAGGTTACGGTTTCTTGCTACCGTCACATGGGCAGCGGGAATCATATCTTCTGAAACATAGGTTTTATCTAGGTTGATGTTAAATCCTTTCCTCCCTGAAAAATCATCATATAAAGGTTGAACCGGCTGTGCCTGGTCGTAATAGTCCTCCGCCAGGGTAATTGCGAAGATCTTTATCGCGTTATTTTCCGGTAACTGGAGGAATCCTGCTGTGGGACCAACATCCATGCTGTACTTGAAGATATATGCATAGTGATAGGGATTGTTGACAGTGTCCTTCCGCACATGTGTAGCGAACCAGGCCACTTCATCTCTTTTGATGAATCCTTTTTCGAGGGATTTGATTCTTCCAAGCTTATCCCATATCCGTTTATCGAACTGACCAATCGCTCCTTCATATTTTTGGACCCGGATGGTCTTTCTGCTTTCACCTGCCCTGAACATCCCTGAAGTATCGCGTGTCGCATCCGCGAGAAT
>CAZUYY010000588.1:819-2102 GCA_964624935.1 uncultured Prolixibacteraceae bacterium | reverse complement strand
GATGTCAGGATTATTGACAATACGGATTATATGGTCAAAATGGAATGAACAGTCAAACGAATTGGAATAAATTTTGATTCCTAATAAGATTATAACAGCCAATCCTAACCAATCAAAATATCGTTTTGTTTTATCCTGTTTTATTGGTTTCTGAAACTGTTTGCGATGACCTTTGTTTGTTGATCCTTGTTTCGGAAATTCCTTTTTCAATGGTTTTTTCATCAGATCAGCAGTTTGATCATATTAGATTCAGATACAATTAACATAAGTTCAAAAAACTTTGGAAAAAATATGGATTGAAGTTAGCCTTCCTTTTAAGTGTAATTTTTCAATCACGACAAACACCAATCCCTGCGGTAAAATTATTACTTTTTAAGAAATGACAAACCTCAATACCAATTAACTTGTACAAGAGATATAACTTGCCCACATGTCGACCCAGATGATCAATGTACGGGCGACCCGTTGGGTCGCCCCTCGCCCATATCCCTTCTCTTTCAGGAGAAGGGATTAAGGGATGAGGTGCATAAAAAACAGGTAATATAAAAACGTACCTAAGTCAAGTTTTTTCTCATTTACATTTAGATGCGATAACTTAGTCCAACCCTATGTGTTAAAGTAAAAATACCATCATATATGGCACCAAAACTTGGGGTTAAACAAAAATAATTACTGTTTAACTTGATTTTGGTATTATTATATTTGTATATTTGCAACACTTCCCCTGCAATCCGTTTGTGTGAGCAGGGCCGACCCACTCCCCAAGGGTGGGTTTACTTTTTATACCCATTCCTCTGGCCTAAAAATCTTTTTCCCCTTGTTATTGATGATTACATCCGGAAATTGATTCGTTTCAAATTTGTATTTCCCGATTGGTAATGATCCACTTGCCTGTTTACTTAACTCATTATTTTGCCTATTGGGAGGATAAAATATTGAAAGCACTTTGATTGGGTATATTGTTCTTACATATTTAACTGCTGGCAATAAGTCCATATCCCCTGATATAACAATAGCTGTATCGTATCTATCATCAATAGCATCCACTACAAGATCAATGGCTAAGTTAACATCAGTCATCTTTTCCTGTCTTTTGGTTATTTTACCACCGCACCTGTTAGTTCTTGGGTCATAAAGGTCACAATTTTCAATGTTTACAAAATAGTCTCCCATTATAATCTCAACACAAGATAGCGTACCGAGTGCATCTATGAATGTCCGTTGTCTCGCCCTTTTCTTGCCATCGGCCGACTTGGGGCGGCAGCATTAGCCTGAATATGGGG
>CAZUYY010000588.1:0-809 GCA_964624935.1 uncultured Prolixibacteraceae bacterium | reverse complement strand
AATCTGTGCGGGATCTAACCAATAGCAGTATTATAATTTTGCGTCCCTTAGCCCATAATATAAGTTAAATCCATCTATATAAGCAATTACCCTTTTCTTGATCATGTTTATTTGTTTTCAACAAATGTAAAACAACATTATGTAATAATACTTCAACAATTTGTACTTTTTAAGGATAAAAGATAAAAAAGTAACAGAGTAACAAAGTCACAGAGTCAGATAAGGATTACTTCTTTGTGATCTTAGTGCATTCTTTGTGTTCTTTGTGTTATACTGAATCTTACTAAAAATGCAACGCATTTTTCTGTTAGATTCAGTTATACCGATAGGAACAGATGATTCAATGTTGCAAACCTGTTCCGTATCGGTATAAATGGAAATATATTCGATAATTCCCCCTCCGATTTCCGATCTCCCCCCTCCCTCTTGGGGGAGGGGCCGGGGGTGGGGTACGGGCGACTTATTATTATTTTTCCTCCATAGTTCCCAATTTGGGAATTTATCTTATCTTAGCATTCAATCTTCTGTAACCGCAAGTATTCTAAAAGAAGGCAGGATTGTTTTTAATATCAGAGGCAATACCTGCAGATTGGTGACGAAAGTTAACTTTGAGAAACAATGGATTTTTATAAGATTCATTGGCCCACATGAGGAATATGACAAGATTGATGCAAATACGATATAAAAATTAAATTTATGAATATTACCCCGATAAAATCAGAGGCCGATTACCGGAAAGCGTTAAAAAGGCTTGAAGTCCTCTTTGATGCTCCGGTGCCAGTTGATGATAGCGGCGCTTGCGAGTTCGA
>CAZUYY010000587.1:0-2102 GCA_964624935.1 uncultured Prolixibacteraceae bacterium | reverse complement strand
GCAGCATTTTCTGTTGGGGCTGTTAGTCATTCAGGTACACTGGGTGCCCTTTTTGGTAATGGATGAACATCTCACGGGAACGGTTCGCCTATTGTCGGAAGGCTGGATGCTATTTTAATAGCGACGTACCATTTTGAATTTGTTCCCCTTTCATCCATCCATACATGTCAATGATTTTCGCTTTGGTGTAATAGATTCCCGTGGATTTACCAGTTCTAAAATCTACCGTTTGAATTTCTCTCGATAGAGTATCAATATCTGTCTGATTATCAAGATAGAACTGGTGAATGAACCCTAAGGTTCCCGAATTAACGCTGGTGAACCCATATTTCCCATTGCTGAGAAATTTAAAGGTTTCAATAAAGTTGGTGTCAAACGCTGGAATAAAGCCAAAAACGCCAAGCAGTATCTTCGTAATCAACGTTATTTGCCGAACTTCCCTGTCGCCGATAACATTTTCTTTAACCCCATGGTAGATCGCTACCACTTCGGCAGGAGTTCCATGATCATAGCTATTGACATCAATATCCCAGAAGTTTTTTTCAAGTTTCGAAAAATATCTTATAAGCGGTTCAAAGAATTTGGCGCTTTTCTGCAACAAAAAACTGGAACCCCTGAGCATCCCCCAGCTTGCAAGGTAGAACCCAATGACCAAACAGCTTTTTTCAATATCCTTTATCATTTGTTCACCTGCATTGGTGTGGAAATAATTATAACAGTAATCAAAAGAACAAAACCTGCTCTCGGGGTTGTTCATTTCATTGTACTTTTCAATAAGTTCACGAATGTCATTCTGTTTTAAATTCATACAATCCATTTTTTAGCTATATTTTTCATATTTCTGTACAAACAACGTCAAAATCAACCCCACATCCACGACAACATCAACAATGATCCATGCCTGCCTTCGCAATGGAATCTTAACAAGGGGCTGAAACAACAGCACCAACACCACGAACATGATTACCAGCGGTATGTTCTTTCGTACATATTCGTAATAGGCAAGGACGGCAAAACCAACCAAAGCAACGAACCTGAAAAACTGGTAATAACCGTAAGGCATTTGGAAAAGGCATAGTAAAAGCAGGATAGCAAGGGCGATTTTATCAGGTTTTCGGGGGTGAGTTTCATTTCGCAGCTTTAAATAGTTAGGATGGCTTTCCAAAGAGTGATATTTTTAAAACTTTTCCATCTTTTATATGTAGATACCACATAAACCCAAGCTTATATATCCCATCAGGTGCTGAATTGCCATTAAGATAAGCCTTATCCCCAATAAATGGGTAATAATGCGGAGTATGTTCAACTTCAATTTCACCAATATTTGTTTTAAATCTTTCCTTTATTTTTAATGTGGGATCATCTTCAAGATGACCATGAGCGGTTTCTTCAATTTCCAAATGTGATGCTTCCAAAATTTGGTTTTTAATTTGGGGAGCTATGTAAGTCCTTTTTAAAAATTCCAGAATCCTGTCTACCGAGTTCAATTCCTTGTCGAATCTTGTTTCGTTAACCAGAAAAACATATTCGTCCATGCCATCAATCTTCAGCGCCAGAATATTCTCGTCAAAGAAACCGTGACGGAACAGGTATGATTCATTCTTCAGGTCAATAAGGAGCGCGTTGTTTCCAAGGTATTCCCATTTTGCCTTCTCAACTTTGCCATTCTTGGAAATCAGAAGTTCATTGGACGGACGGAATATGTACACGGTCTTTGAATTGGTAATCTCGTCCACCACAACCCAGTGCTGGTTTATCAAAAGGGTAAGGTCGTCCAGCTTCTGCGAATACTTTTGGATGCGGGGAATGATATCGGCAATGAAGGTTTTCATATCCGAAAATGTTTATACGCCCTGCAAGATAGCGAGAAAAAAGCATTTATGGAAAAAGCAAGCGAAATTTTATGGGCTAAATCTTATTTTGAGGTGCCGGAGTGGAAAGATAATCACGAATTACGAATTACGATTGCGGTTGGGTAATGGGTAATGGGTATTGGGTGTTGGGTATTAGTTATTGGTTATTGGTTATTGGTTATTGGGTGTTGGGTATTAGGTGTTGGGTGTTGGGTGGTTTGTGGATTTAGGATTATTTGGACTAAAGTC
>CAZUYY010000586.1:0-2110 GCA_964624935.1 uncultured Prolixibacteraceae bacterium | reverse complement strand
CATGAATATTTTGCACCTTCACAGGAGGAGACGGAAAAGGCAAAAAAGATCGTGGCTGCCTTTCACAGAGCAACGGAACAGGGACTTGGCGTAGTTTCCCTTGGCACTAAAATGATCGATCCACCGGTTGTCAAGAGAGCCCTGAATACGATCAATTTAGCAATAAAGATGGGAAAACTGAAAGAGAATTGGAGGGAAACCTATGATAAAATATGATAAACTGGTGACCAATACAGCAGGACGAATTGTCCCGGCAATTATTAATGGAAAGCCTGCAGTTCCTTATATGGGCATAGGAAAATTCAAACCAACAGGGCGTAAAGCAGCGCCTCTTATAGCAACCTGTGCTGATTATCCTGATGATGGTAATAAGGTGGTTGAAAGCCTGAAAGAAGCGCTCATCCGCTCAGGACTGAAAGATGGAATGACCATTTCGACTCATCATCATTTCCGTAATGGAGACCTGGTCGCCAACCATATCTTTGATATAGCAAAAAAAATGGGAATTAAAGATCTCATGTGGTTCCCTTCCGCATCCTTTCCATGTCATGAACCATTGATAAAGTATCTCGAAGATGGCACGATCCATCACATCGAAGGAAGTATGAACGGCGCACTGGGTAGATTTACTTCAGATGGGAAAATGAAAGGATTAGGTGTTCTCCGTTCTCATGGTGGTCGTTACCAGGCAGTACAGGATGGTGAAGTACACATCGATATTGCTGTTATTGCAGCTCCGGCTTCTGATCCATTTGGAAATTCAAATGGTGTGAATGGCCCCGCTGCCTGCGGTTTACTTGGTTTTGCACTGGCCGACAGCCAGTATGCTGATAAGGTGATCGTGGTCACTGACAACCTTGTTCCTTTTCCCTGTATCCCCTGGCAGATTAATGGAAATCTTGTGGATTATGTGGTACTGATGGATAAAATAGGAATTCCGGAAAAGATTGTGAGTGGAACCACCGAAGTGACAAAAAGCCCGGACCGGTTACTCCTGGCCGAGTGGACTGCACAGTTCTGCGATGAGGCAGGAATTCTGCACGATGGATTCTCTTTCCAGGCCGGTGCTGGCGGGACTGCACTCTCAATTGGTATCTATTTTGCGGATATCCTTCGTGAACGGGGCTGGAAAGCCCGGTTTGCAAGGGGTGGAAGCAATAAGTACCTTGTTAAAATGCTGGAAGAAGGTCTCACGGAATATATCCTTGATGGTCAGACTTTTGATCTCGAAGGAGTTCGATCCATGCGCGAAAATCCTCACCATGTGAGTACAAGTCCATTCACCTCTTACAATTATCATGGAAAAGGAAACTTTGCTTCCATGGTCGACGTAACTATCCTCGGCGCGACCGAGGTCGATGTCAACTTCAATGCAAATGTCGTTACTCATTCTGATGGATATTTACTTCATGGGATCGGAGGATGGCAGAATTGCCTTTTCGCAAAATGTACAATTCTTCCTATTCCCCTTTTCCGGGACCGGATACCAGTCATCCTCGATGAGGTTACTACCTTATGCGGACCGGGCGAACTGATCGATGTAATTGTCACCGAGCGAGGGATTGCGATAAATCCATTGCGAACTGACCTCATCGAAAAGATGAAAAACTCGGCACTGCCAATTAAGACAATTCAGGAACTTAAAACGGAAGCTGAAAAAATATGCGGTGTCCCCGAAAAACCAAAATTCAGCGACGAGATTGTTGCCGTTGTAAAATGGGTTGACGGAACCGTAATTGACTCTGTCAGAAGAGTGATCGTTTAAATCGCTCACATTGACCATAAACCAAATACTCCTGAAATACTGGGGATATTCTTCTTTCAGGCCATTGCAGGAAGAGATCATCCAGTCGGTCCTTGATGGCAGGGACACATTGGCGCTTTTACCCACCGGTGGCGGCAAATCAATAACTTTCCAGGTTCCGGCAATTGCAATGGATGGGTTGTGCCTTGTGGTCACTCCACTGATCTCATTGATGCAGGACCAGGTCGAAAGCCTGAAAAAAAAAGGAATCAGGGCTGCGGCTATCCATTCCGGCATGTATTCAGCAGAAATTGACGGCGCTCTGAATAGTTGCCGCTATGGTGATAACAAACTGCTGTATGTTTC
>CAZUYY010000585.1:0-2120 GCA_964624935.1 uncultured Prolixibacteraceae bacterium | reverse complement strand
TACTTCTATACAGCCATTACCGTTAATCCGAACCAGATGGCAGAGGATATGAAAAAGAACGGCGGATTTATCCCCGGCGTGAAACCGGGTAAAAGAACTGCCGAATTCATTGACAATGTGATGTCGAGAATTACGCTTCCCGGATCCATTTTCCTCGGCTTTGTCGCTATCATGCCGGCATTTGTCAGGTTAGTGGGCGTTAACACACAGTTTGCACAATTTTATGGAGGTACTTCACTGCTTATTCTGGTCGGGGTTGTACTTGATACATTGCAGCAGATCGAAAGCCACCTGCTCATGCGTCATTACGATGGTCTCACCAAATCAGGCAGGATCAAGGGCCGTTCATCCTTTAGCATGACTACATAAAGATGTCATAATTAAGGACTAAAGAGTGGAACTTAAAACTGAGATAGAGATAGAATTTATGAGGGAAAATGCTCTGATTGTGAGCAGAACCCTTGCCGAAGTGGCAAAATATATAAAACCGGGGGTTACAACCCGGATGCTCGATACGATCGCAGAAGAATACATCAGATCGGAAGGAGCAGTGCCCGGTTTCAAAGGTTATAACGGATTTCCGGCAACATTGTGTACGTCGGTGAATGATGAAGTTGTTCATGGAATCCCGGGAGACAGAGTTCTTAAAAATGGTGATATAATTTCGGTCGATTGCGGTAGCATTAAAAACGGCTTTTATGGCGACTCTGCTTATACTTTTCCTGTAGGAGAAGTGAAACCGGAGATTCTCAGCCTGATAAAAAGAACAAGGGAATCACTGTTTCTCGCAATCGATTATGCAATCGCAGGAAAGAGAATAGGTGACATAAGTTCAGCGGTTCAGGAACATGTAGAGCCCTTTGGCTATTCGGTGGTTAGAGAACTTGTCGGACATGGGATCGGGAGGAAAATGCATGAAAAACCTGACGTTCCGAATTATGGAAAGAGGGGAACTGGTGTCAAGTTGCAGGATGGTCTGGTGATATGCATTGAGCCAATGATCAACCTGGGTTCAAAGAATATTGTGCAGGGAAAGGATGGATGGACAATACGCACAATAGACGGCTATCCGTCGGCACATTTCGAACTGACCGTCGTGGTTGGAAAAGAAGAACCGGATGTTCTTTCAACATTCCGGTACATTGAAGAAGAATTGGGAGTAGTATAAACGAAAACGATTTCAATGTCAAAACAAACTTCAATTCAGCAGGATGGCACCGTAATAGAGTCCCTCGGTAATGCCATGTTCCGTGTTGAACTCGAGAATGGCCACGTCATAACGGCTCATATCTCCGGAAAGATGAGGATGCATTATATCAAGATCCTTCCGGGCGACAAAGTAAAAATCGAAATGTCACCGTATGATCTTACAAAAGGAAGAATAACATTCAGATACCAATAGAAAATCGACATACAATGAAAGTAAGAACCTCAATCAAAAAACGTTCAGCCGATTGCAAGATCGTGCGCAGAAAGGGAAAACTTTACGTTATTAACAAAAAGAATCCCAAGTTCAAACAAAGACAAGGATAATTAGTATAATCATAAAATAATAAATTGATATGGCCAGAATTGCAGGTATTGATTTACCTAAAAATAAAAGAGGCGAGATCGGGTTAACATACATTTACGGGATTGGTCGGAGCAGCGCACAGAAGATCCTGTCAAATGCAGGAGTTGATTGGAATAAAAAAGTCCAGGACTGGAATGACGAGGAACAAAATGCGATCCGTTCCGTCATCAATGAAAGCTTCAAAGTCGAAGGTGCACTTCGGTCTGAAGTCCAGATGAACATCAAGCGGTTGATGGATATCGGCTGCTACCGTGGGATCCGTCATCGTATTGGCTTGCCGACACGTGGTCAGAGCACCAAAAACAATGCCCGTACCCGTAAAGGAAGGAAAAAAAGCGTTGCCAACAAAAAGAAGGCTACGAAAGGCTAATTTACTGTAGCGCTCTCATTGAGTGCATGTTGTTAACCAGGAAAGTGTAAAAAAGTATTATGGCAAAGACTGAAAAAAGTTCAAAGAAAAGAGTTGTCAAGGTAGATGCAATGGGAAAGGCTTTTGTGAATGCCTCTTTCAACAACATCATTATTACCCTTACCAACAATGCAGGGC
>CAZUYY010000584.1:0-2128 GCA_964624935.1 uncultured Prolixibacteraceae bacterium | reverse complement strand
TTTTTCCATTGGTATATTTTATAATGTTGAGAGTAAGATTAATAACGATGCTCTAATGGGATCATGAATTGAAAAAAAATTTTTCATCAAAATTTACAAGATACAGTTTTTTCGTGGCCCTGGTCAAAGCCGTATAAAGCCAATGCAGATAATCAAGGTTCATCATTTTTTCAGTCAACCAGCCCTGGTCAATAAAAACTGTATCCCATTGACCGCCTTGTGTTTTATGGCAAGTCAGGGCGTAGGAAAATTTCACCTGCAGCGCATTAAAATACGGATTTAATTTCACTTTTTCCATTCTGGCACGTCGTGAAGAAAGTTCTTCATAATCTTTCATCACCTCCTGAAAAAGATGGTTATTATCGGAAGACGATAATGCGGGTGATTCTGAGATAAGGGTATCCAATAGGATCTTCACATCCAGATCTTTTTCATCCGGGTAATCAATAAAACGGATGGTGACATCGGCAAAGCGAAACCCGTATATTTCTTCTATCTTCCTGATTCGAAGTAATTCTACAATATCGCCATTGGCAATGAAGCCTGCAAATGATCCTTCCGGCAACCAGAAGTAATTATTTTTAACAACCATCAAAAAGTCGCCGATATTAATCTCCTCTTCAAGGAATAGTATTCTTTTCCGGATTTCCCGGTTGAAGATATTTGCCCGTTTGTTGGAGCGGCACACCACCACATTATTTTCTTTTCCGGATCCGGAGTATGCAGAATTAAGGGCATCTTCCAGTTCTGAGCTATTGATCCTGATCACATCCTTGTGAATGGTGCCAATTGAGAAAAGGGGTAATCTCCATTCCTCCCTGGTTATTTGGTTCCTCACGGTTGTTGCATTTATGAGGATCCCGGAATGTTTTTCCTGCCTTACAACTTCGGTCAGTTCATGAGTATCGATCGACAGGTGATAAGTTTTACGCAAATATTCAATGTCGAGGGCAGGGCTATGTTCCAGTCCCACTGGCGGAAGCTGCGCAGAGTCACCAATAAACATCATTCGGCATCCTTCTCCACAGAAGACAAATTCAAACAGGTCGTCCAATAAGTTTCGTGATGCAAAGAGGCTGGTCTCCGATTGGGACGAATGCTGTATCATGGAAGCTTCATCTACAATGAATAAAGTTTGTTTATGAAGATTTTGCTGAAGTTTCAATGCGATACTACCATCTTTTTTGGTATGGGCGAAATAGATCTTGCGATGGATGGTATTGGCAGGCCTCTGTGCATAAGCTGATAGAACCTTAGCGGCCCTGCCGGTGGGAGCCATGAGAGAGGATTTTCGCTGAAGTTTGGGCAGGACATTGACCACCGAACTTACAATTGTAGTTTTCCCCGTTCCAGCATACCCTTTAAGGATAAAAAGTGATTTTGGCTCTTTCCATGAATCCGTAAGGAAATGTGCAATTTTTTCTAAAACCTTCTTCTGTCCATTCGTGGGTTCATACGGAAATTCCTTCAGTAATAAGGAAGTGACATCGACAGAATTCATGGCAGCAAGGTTATCATTCGTAACGCAGCGACTCGATCGGATCCAGGCTTGCTGCTTTTTGTGCTGGTATGATCCCTGATACAAGTGCTACTCCAAAGCATAAAAGCACACCGATAATGATCCATTTCCAAGGAACAATGAAAGCGCTTCCGATAAGCAAAGAAATCACATTTCCTATCATGATTCCAAGGAAGATCCCCAATAATCCTCCCATTTGGCCAATTACAATTGCTTCGACAAGAAATTGGTTACGGATCACCCTTTTGGTAGCGCCGATCGCCTTCCTGATTCCAATCTCCCGGGTCCTTTCCGTAACCGAAACCAGCATGATGTTCATCAATCCGATAGCAGCCCCGGCTAGTGTAATCAAACCGATGATCGTTGCGGCAAGTGTGACATATTTGATGTTTTCTATGAGCATCTTGGCAATGTTGTCACTTTTTGTAATTTCAAAAGTGTTTTCTGAACCCGCCGGATCCTGGCGGATGGTTCGGAAAAGACCTGTTGCTTCACCAATGCAGGCATCCAGTTGTTCCTGCTGTTTTGCCATCACATTAATGGAAAAAGACATGTCCGGCCGTGAAAATTGTGCACGAACATTTTCAAGAGGAATATAGCATGACCGGT
>CAZUYY010000583.1:0-2137 GCA_964624935.1 uncultured Prolixibacteraceae bacterium | reverse complement strand
CAGAGTCGATTGGTACGAAGATAGTGGAGAGGGAGATGATGCAGAACGTGAAATCTGGAAAGAGAGGGATAATCAATTTGTTTTACAACTTCTTCAATATGTCAGTCTTCATGGGGAATATTCCCCTGTTCAATTCTTTTACGGTATTGGTGGTAAACTCTGCATAATGGACAAAAATTATATTTCAGAAGGAACTTCAGACTTCCAAAGCCCATCAGGAAGAGTGAGTAGGAAAACTCTTTTCCAGCCTCTTTTTACATTCGGATTGAATATCAGATTGGTGTCCTTCTAATTATTGTAGGAATTAACACGTTGTTTATCAGTAATAAGACCTAAAAATTATGGATAAAGGCTACATTTTTGCAATCATATTAATTGCAGTCATTTTTCTTGGTGTTATTCTTAAGGTAACTACAAAAAAGACTGTTGTCATTCAACTTGTTACTCTTGCTGCAGCAGTGCTGATATTACTGGTCTGGTTTTTTATCGATGGGGTTAAGAACGGTTACCAATATCCTTACCTGATATTCATACTTCTGGGAATAATTGGCTTTTTCAGGAAGTATTCTGCCTTTAAAAGCCAGAACTTTAACTAGTTAAAAGATTTATTTACCCTATTATCCTTGTCGAGATGAATGGCGATCCACGATTATATGACCTTTTAATAGAGCTTGACATTCCATTCGAATATTATGAGCATCCCCCTGTGGCAACGATAGGGGAGGCCCGTAAATACTGGAAAGATATAGAAGCGACCCATTGCAAAAACCTCTTCTTCAGGAATCATAAGGGTGATCGTCATTACCTGGTTATCATCGAACATTCGCATGACGTTCAGATCCATGATCTTGAAAATCGATTGAAACAAGGCAAATTATCTTTTGCTTCCGATCAGCGGATGATGAAGTATCTGGGAGTGACTCCAGGCTCGGTTACACCATTTGGACTCATCAACGATATGGAGAAGCATGTTCATGTCTTCATTGATGAAAACCTGAATAGAGCGTCGAGGATCAGCTTTCATCCATGTATCAATACTGCATCTATTGTGATTGCGTTTTCTGACTTTGAGAGATTTCTGCATAATACGGGGAATGGGTTTGAGTATCTGAAACTGTATGAATAAGTCAGACAGGCGGACAAGCGGACGTGCGGACGGTTAAAAAAGTTAAACAGGCAGACAAGCGGACGTGCGGACAAGAGAACTGATGAATTGTTTAACCACAAAGAGCACAAAGGAGGCACAAAGGTCACAAAGGTAAAAAGTCACAGAGGCAAAAAATAAATTACGAATTACGAATTACGAATTAAAAAAATCACCAATTCACCAGTTCACCAGTTCGCCAGTTAATATTCGCCGATGTAATTCCGGTGTCTGCCGAATACCATTTTCGCGGGACATGGGATGGGGATAATTTTGTTGCAGAATTAATGTTAACTTTGAAAATCATAAAACTATGGAAACTTCGATTGAACAAATCCTCAAACGTCACAAAATGAAAAAGTACGCCTTTGGTTTCTTTGTTATACTGGCGGGCTTGCTTCTTCTGGCTTTTAACTTTGACATTCTTCCCTATGGATGGAAACATGTGCTCTTTTCCTGGCAGATGTTACTGATTGTCATCGGTGCAATCAGCATTTTTGGCAATGACAGCAAGATGCCAGGACTAATCCTGATCCTTATCGGGGGCTTCTTCATCATCCCTGAAATTTTCGTCATGCACATTTCTTTCACCCGTCTTTTCTGGCCATTGATACTGATCATTATTGGTGTGATGATATTATCCAAACGGAGGATAAATGGCAGGTGGAAACAAAGGTTCGAATATAGGTTTGGGCAGACTGTTGCATCGCCGGTTGAAGAAGGGTATATCAATGAAGAGAATATATTCAGCGGATCGAAGCACAGGGTAACCAACCAAGTATTCAAAGGAGGAAAGATCAGTAATATTTTCGGGGGAACGGAGATTGACCTGACACAGGCAACGCTTGCGGAAGGAAAGACAGAACTGATCATCGAATGTGTTTTTGGAGGTGTTACCCTGATCGTGCCCGCTGATTGGAAAGTGGTTCTCAGTATAAATGCAGTTCTGGGAGGCTTTTCAGATAAAAGAGTGGTCGTGAAAGAACCCACTGA
>CAZUYY010000582.1:0-2145 GCA_964624935.1 uncultured Prolixibacteraceae bacterium | reverse complement strand
GGCGGGCATTTTAATCCGGACGCTAAACAACATGGCGCACCAATGGCTATGATGCGGCACATGGGAGACATGGGTAATCTTGAAGCCGATGAATCGGGCAAGGCTCATCTTGAATATGTTGACACAGTGATTAAATTAACGGGTCCGAATTCAATCATTGGCAAATCAATAATTGTTCATAAAGGCGAAGATGATCTGAAAAGCCAGCCTGCAGGGAATGCAGGACCAAGGGTTGCCTGCGGAGTTATCGGCAGTGCGAAATAAATGAATGGAAACTCTGTATAAAGAAAGTGAATCTGGAATAGCCTCACTTCTTTCCGCTTACTATTAACTATTCATTACTCACAAGTTATCAATGCCATCTGAAGATCTTCAATCCACCCAAAAAGAAGATAATCCCGATACCGGCAAGGATAAGTGATGGAATAGCGATCTCAGCAAACCCTGCTCCTTCAATAAATACACTGCGCACACCATCGGCCAGCATGGTTAGGGGAAATTTTTGGATGATTGAAGTGCTCCATTCCGGAAAGTTATGGTAACTGAAAAAGATTCCGGACAGCACCATCATTGGCATGGAAACAAGGTTGATAAGCCCGTTCCCGATCTCAGTCTTTGCCGTATGCGATGACATGAGGATGGCAATTCCTGCAAAGGCTATGTTCCCGGCCATGAAGATGGTCAGTAAGGCGGGGACACTTCCCTGGACCTTGATCCCGAATGCAAGCCAGGTAAAGAAAAATAAGAGTCCGGATTCCACGAAATTCATCCCTATCCTGACCGTGATCAAAGCGATCAGGTAATGTGATTTTTTCATCGGAGTGGCTACCATCCTGCGAAGCAGTTTCTTTGCCCGGTTATCAATGATCTCATAACTGATGCCCCACATGATAGACATCATAACCCCCATAGCAATTAACCCGGGTACAAGGAAATCAACATACCGTGTACCCGTTACCGTAAGAGGCTTGATACTTGGGTTTTCTTTTCGTTGCAGAACCGAAGGATCATGAAAAAGGTTGGATAATTTCAGATAGATCAACTGAGCATCGGGGTTCAGGGGATCAAAATGATAATCTATCTGATTGTTATTCTCCCCGATGATCATGGTAAGGTTCCCGCGCTTAAGCAGTACCATTGCCTTTTGCCAGTTCATTACACGGAAAGTAAAAGTGGTATTGCCCAATTTATCATCGGGAATTGTGATGCGGTAACTCAGGTTCCCTTCATTATCTTTTTCAACTTTTGCATTATGATTTTCCAAGAAACTTTTAATCACAGAACCCTGTTGACTGGCCAATGTATTCTGTGTCTGGAGCCATGCAATATCCCTGAATATATCAGCTTTTTTTGTGAATGCGATCCCCAGTCCAAGGGACATCAGGATGGGAAAGGCAATCCCCCAGAACAATACTCCCGGTTCCCGGATGATTTGACGGAAATAAGCGAGGGTAAGCTGTATGAGCTGTTTATATCGAAACGGACTATTCATGGAGATGCCTTCCGGTTAAAACAGTAAAAAGATCATCCAGGTTATTTACCTTCATTTGCTGACCAGTTTCCTCATGATCTGCATTTTCAGCACCAAGCAATTCTTCCAGTGTCCCTTCTTTCAGGATCAGCCCGTTGTCGATGATCACAATCCGGTCGCAGAGTTTCTCTGCTTCCTCCATGTAATGGGTAGTGAGGATAAGCGAAGTTTTCGAACGTTCTTTCAGTCCTTGTAAAATAGCCCAAATCTCACGCCGGGCATTGGGATCAAGGCCTGTAGTAGGTTCATCAAGCAAAAGGATCTTCGGGTCATTGAGCAATGCAATACCAAGAGCCAGCCGTTGACGTTGTCCACCGGAAAGGTTTACAACATAAGATTTTTTCTTTTCTTCAAGGCCTACAGTGGATATGATTTCTTCTCCACGTGCATCGCCGAGCTCGAAAAAGCTTGCGAACAACTTGACCGTTTCGCGCACTGTAAGTTTGTCGATGAACCTGGTTTCCTGAAGGGATAATCCGATAACCTTCCGCAATTCATCCTCATCCATCTGATCGCGCAGATAGGCGTCCTTTTCATGCGCAGAGGGCCGCGTGGACGCGTCGGCCTTTTGGATCTGCCAGAGGATGTCGGCTGCCCGCCAGGCAGCCTCGGGG
>CAZUYY010000581.1:0-2158 GCA_964624935.1 uncultured Prolixibacteraceae bacterium | reverse complement strand
ATGGGGAGGGGCCGGGGGAGGGGCTGTCACACTTCGCACTTCACATTTCACACTTCAACAAACCTCCCCGCCCTCTTGGGGGAGGGGCTGTTCGCGCTACGATTTTGCCAGATGAAAACTAAACTCTTTACCGGCTTAATTATATTGTTCCCTCTCTTTGGGTTTTCCCAATCCGATTATGAATTCTGGTTTGCTGCACCTCCTGTTACCCAACAGTTTGTTCCTCCAAGTCCGATACTTTATCAAAACTTAAATCACCCCATCCGGCTTTATTTTACAACTGCAGAAGGGCCTGCTACTGTTACCATCTCCCAGCCGGCTAATCCTTCCTTCACGCCTATCGTCGTTACAGTCAATAATCCAACTGCAACTGGTGTAGATCTTACAAGTTTTATTGATAATGTTGAAACAAAGCCTGCTAATACAGTCCTGAATTGGGGCTTGCATATTACTTCAAATAAAAGGATTACTGCTTTTTATGAAGTTCAATCTCCTCACAATGCCGAAACCTGGCCGCTTTTAGGTCGAAATTCATTGGGATATGAATTCATTATTCCTTCCCAGCAACATTATTCAAACTATGAGTATTCATCTCCCCCTGCCTTAAATTCTTTTGAGGTTGTCGCCACCGAAGACACCACCACCGTTAAAATACTCCCAAAAGTTGGGATTGTGGGGCATGCTGCTCTCGATACGGCTATCATTGTATTAAACCAGGGACAGAGCTGGAACGGAAGCGCCTTGTCAGGTGATTCTACCGCACATCTTGCCGGATCATTTGTGTTTTCTGACAAGCCGGTTGCTGTCACTGTATCGGATGATGCAATACATGTCCCGGCAGCTTCGAATAACTCTGAAGATATCGCAGGAGCGCAACTAATGCCAAGACATCTGTCTGGAACAGAATTTGCATTTAATGGATCTGGAAATGGTTTAGGTTATCTGAATAAAATTTATATCTACGCTTATGAGAATTTTACTTCCGTTATATTCGATGACAGCAACAGGATTATATCAAGAACAATTAACCGGGGAGATTCAATGGAAATCAGAGAAATTGTGTCAAATGGTTTAGGAGGATTGTTCCATATCCAATCTGATAAACCAATACTTGTTATGCTTTATAGTTTTCCAGACGAGATATATCCCTTTGGCTTTTCATCACCGCAGGCAACTTCAGTAATTGTACCACCCATAACTTGCGGAGGATCCAAAAGTGTTGTGGCCACCTCAACACCTCCTACTGGGTATAACTCAGAGTTTGATTCTGATATTATTACAAATAAAGCCAATATCCCCTATTTTACGACAAATCCGTCGGGTATCCTTGATACCAATAGTTATCAAGTAATTCCAGGCACATTTGGAACTTTAGTTATTTTCCCCACCGTTGCTATTGATAGTTGGCCACTTTATACAACTTTTGAAATCACAAACAGTAAAGGAAGGTTCCAATTCCATTTATCAAAAGATTGTGATGCAACAGATACTGCCGATTATGCAAAAAATAGTTTCTTTTCAGATTACAGTACTTTATACCTTGGGACTGATAAAAAAATGTGTCCCGGTGACAGCATTCTGCTGGATGCAGGTTATGGATGGGACTCGTACCTTTGGAGCACAGGAGATACAACGAGTACCATTTGGGTGAAAAGCCCCGGGACCTATTGGGTGTCCACAACCCAGGAAGGCGGTTGTGATTTAAGTGATACGATAAATATCTCTTATTATTTCTTTACCCCGGTTCATCTTGGGCCCAATAGAGAAATCTGTAATGGCGATAGCACCCTATTGGATGCAGGGAGTGGAAGATCATGGTATGATTGGAGCACAGGAGACAGTACACAGTCAATTTTTGTTAAGACTTCAGGAACATATTGGGTTAAAGTTCCTGATATACATTGTACGATTTCAGATACAATAATAGTTACGACTACGCCGGTTCCATCAGTTACCAACAATCCACTTTCTAAATCAATTTGTTCCGGCGAATCCACGAATATTGCACTAACATCGTCTGTTCCCGGAACAACTTTCTACTGGACTGCCAACCTTGTTTCGGGGAATATTACTGGATTCAGCGCCGATTCAGGTCTTATCATCAATCAAATACTCGTTGATAACATTTCAAGTCCCGGCGTCGTCACCTATCACATCA
>CAZUYY010000580.1:0-2161 GCA_964624935.1 uncultured Prolixibacteraceae bacterium | reverse complement strand
AACTACAAACACGTTGAATATATACAACAACACTATTCAGAACTGTACTGACCCATCGGCGACCAGCGCGTACTTGTATTGTATTTATAATCCGATAACTGCGTTCAACACAAATATATATGGAAATACCATTAGTAATAATGTTATTGGCGGGACCTACTATATTTACATGATCTATTCATCTTCCAATACAGGAGGAACTCTGACGGTCAACAACAATACACTTACAGGCAACCAACGGTCAGGCAACACACAATATTCGACCAGTTACCTGGAGTGCATTTATTTAGCCGGATCAGCAGCCACTGTCAGTGTTCATGATAATACAGTCGCTAATAATTCGCTGCCGAACCAGGTCACTTACGGAGGATATATCTATCCCCTTTATCTGATCACCACTTCCGCGACAACTATGAATGTTTACAATAATTCAATACATGATAACAGTATCAGCGGCAGCTATACCTCGGCAATGGGTATATATGGAATATACTACGATGCATCAACAACAAATACGGGAAGTCTTTATAACAACAATGTTTATAACCTGACCATCAGCACTACAAGTTCAGGCTATGGATACATTTATGGCATCTATGATTATTATGCCGGGTCTGTATATGGCAATAATGTTTACAATCTGACCGTGAATAGTGCAACAGGTTATGGTTATGGTTATGGTTATTACCTGTACAGTGCTTCAAATTTAAATGTATATAAAAATCAGCTTTACGGGATAACCATGCCCGGCACTTCCGGCTATTATTATGGGATGTACGTTAGCAGCGGTACTATAGTAAACCTTTATAATAACTACATATCTGATCTAAAGGCACCTGCATCAACCAGCACCATGGCGCTTATTGGCCTTTATGTCGGCGGCGGAACGACGGTTAATCTTTATTACAATACCATCTATATGATCGCATCCAGTACTTCTGCAACTACTTTTGGAACTGCCGATGTTTATACTTCAACAGGTGTAACTTCTGAAATGAGGAATAACATTCTCGTTAACCGGTCAACCGCACCGAGCAGTACTACATATCAAACAGTGGCTTATCGCAGAAGCTCAAACACGTTAACTACCTATGTGTCAACGTCAAATAACAACCTTTTCTATGCAGGGACTCCCAGCGCTACCAACCTGATATATTATGACGGCACGAACAGCGTGCAGACCCTGGCGGCATATAAAAGCCTGGTTAGCCCGATGGATGCACAAGCGGTGACCGAGCTTCCACCATTTATAAATATAGCCAGCACTCCATACAACCTTCGTATGCAGACCACAGTGCCTACACAATGTGAAAGCGGCGGATCTACTGTTTCAACGCCAGTTTCAATTACGACTGATTTTGACGGCACTCCACGTTATCCCAATACAGGTTATCCCGTTGGCGGCTATAGCCCTGCGGCGCCTGATATCGGAGCCAATGAATTTGGAGGACTTCTTCTTGACCTCACACCACCTGCCATGAACTTTACGCCACTTACAAATACCAATTCTCTGTTGCCACAGACGCTGACAACAACCATTACAGACCAGACCGGAGTACCTACCAGCGGTATCGGACTTCCTGTTTGTTACTGGAAAAAGAACTGGGTAGGTGCATGGACCAGCGCCCAGGGAGTATATGTCAGTGGCAACACTTACACATTTACATTCGGCTCTGGGGTAGCACTTGGCGACTCAATCTATTATTACCTGGTTTCACAGGACATTGTCGCACCGACTCCTAACGTCGGAGCAAAGCCTTCGACCGGAGCTGCAGGTTACACTTACAATCCTCCGGCAGTATCCACCCGGCCAACCACCCTATATGCCTATAAGATCGTTCCGGGTATCTGCGGGACCTATACCGTTGGAGTTGGTCAGAACTTTACATCACTAACCGCAGCCGTGGCTGCTCTGAATGCTGATTTTATGACCTGTCCGGTAACCCTGGTGCTAACGGATGCTACCTATGCTAGTGAAACATTCCCGATCGTTCTTGGTCCTGTTGCAGGCTCCAGCGCAATCAATACTATTACCATTCACCCAAATACTGGCGTTACACCCACTATCTCAGGATCTTCCGCTTCAGGAATCTTTGTTTTATTCGGCTGCCAGTATGTCACCCTCAACGGGTCAAACAGCGGCGGTACAGACAAAAGCCTC
>CAZUYY010000579.1:0-2164 GCA_964624935.1 uncultured Prolixibacteraceae bacterium | reverse complement strand
CGCCAGATGCCCGAATTAAAGAACCCAACCATCGTGGTGCAGGTTGACCGATACGACCTTGACAAGCAACTGTACGAAAATTTTTTAAAAGCAAAAGACCTGGTGGGGGATGTAAAACGCGCCGAAACAACAGAAGAGTTGCGTAGTTACCTCTCCGGCGACGGTGGTGGAATTATCTTTTCAACCATTGAGAAATTCAGATTAGTAGAGAATGAAAATGGCAAGGAAATTGAACATCCTGTTCTTTCCACCCGTGAAAATATCATCGTGCTGGCGGACGAGTGTCACCGTACTCAGTATGGCCTGATTGAAGGTTTTGCAAGCAATCTCAGGCGTGCCCTGCCCAATGCATCGTTTATCGGCTTTACTGGAACGCCGGTCGATAAGAAAGATGCCGACACCATCGAGGTTTTCGGGGAGATAATCCATATTTACGATATCCGCCAGGCTGTCGAGGATAAAGCAACCGTAAGAATCTTCTATGAACCCCGCCTTTTAAAACTCCATATCGCCAACGAGGATATTGATGAAGAGGCGGAAGAGATTACGGCAGGGGTGCCGGTCAATGAATCCAACAGAATGAAATGGGCGGCAGTTGAAGATGCTGCCGGCGCCGATGACCGTGTTCAGAAAATAGCCGGGGACATCCTGACCCATTATCAAAACAGGACATCCACATTGGAAGGCAAGGCAATGATTGTCTGCATGAGCCGCAGGAACTGTGTAAAGGTGTACGACGCTATCACTAAACTGCCCGGTTGTCCTGAAATCGCCGTAGTAATGACAGGCAACATCGGGAAGGACCCTAAGGAATGGAACAAACATTTCCGCACCAAAGAACAGCACGACGCCATAAAGAAACGGTTTAAAGACCCGGATGACCCCCTGAAGATTGTCATCGTCCGGGATATGTGGCTCACAGGCTTTGATGCTCCCTGCCTGCATACGATGTATGTGGACAAGGTCATGCAGGACCACAACCTCATGCAAGCCATTGCTCGCGTGAACAGGGTATTCAAAGACAAACCCAACGGGCTGATCGTGGATTACATCGGAATTGGCGATAAACTGAAAGATGCCACGAAAAAGTACACGAGTGGCGGCGGTAAAGGCACCCCGGCCGTTGACACGGAGGCAGGGTTTGATGAAATGCTGGCAATCATTGAAGAATTACGGACATTTTTACCGCCGGATTTCCATTACGCTCAATGGAAGTCGCTTGATAACCCCGGCAAATTACTTCTCATTTCATCAGCGCTGAACCATATCGTAAAAGATGACAAGTTCTGTCAGGAGTTCCAACTGGCAGAAAAACGGATGAGCGCATTGGTTCCACTTGTCAAATCGCATCCACGCATCCAGGAAATCATTACGGATATCTTGTTTTTCCAGCATCTGGGCGTTACAGTCGGAAAGGTCAAGAACCCGCCAGGGGAAACCAGGGTAAAGGCAGAACAAATCAAGGAACTTATCCGGCGGAGCATTGAATCAGACGATATCGTGGATGTTTACAAGATGGCAGGCATCGAAAAGCCGGACATATCAATCCTTAATGATGAATTCCTGTTGGGAGCCAAAACCCAGAAGTCAGGGCTGGATATAAAGATCGAATTACTTCGCCAGATCCTCAACAACGAGATCAGCCTGAGACGGCACAAGAACATCATCAAGTACACTTCCCTGAAAGAAGCGGTTGAAAAGGTCATTCAGCGTTACCACGAAAACGCCATCGACAGCTACACCACCATCGTCGAGCTTGTAAAACACGCCAAAGAAATAACCGAAGAAGATAACAGAGCCGCTCAATTGGGATTATCAGAAGAAGAGCTGGCTTTCTATGAAATCCTTGCAAAGCACCAGAAAGCCATTACCGACAACAAGATCATTTCAGAACTGGTAAAGCAGATCGTCCAGTCCATCAAAAAGAACCTTCAGGTCGATTGGTACAAAAAGCCCGATGCCAAAGCCCAGATAATACTTGCTGTGAGAAAGACCTTGCGGGGGAAGGTAACCGCTGAAGAATTGAAAGTGGTAATGGATGAGATAATGGAGCAGGCAACGGAAAGGTACCGGGAGTGGAGTGAGGAGGTCGCGTGATTGTGCAACCGGTCGTTGCACAATTGAAGAACTGAAGATTCCGACTGCCTTATCCAATTGAAAAATC
>CAZUYY010000578.1:0-2176 GCA_964624935.1 uncultured Prolixibacteraceae bacterium | reverse complement strand
ACCAGACCTGCCAACCGCATAACCAGTGTCAGTATTGAGAAAGTATAGTGAATTCAAAAAATTAGTTGTTCCACTCGATAAAGTATCCCAGTTTGTGCCTGAATTGCTCGTTTTTAAGATAGTTCCATTTTCCCCTGCAATATACCCTGTATTGGAACTGGTAAAGAAAAGTGATCGGAAATAATTTGTCGTGCCACTTTGTAAAGCTGCCCATGTTGTGCCTCCGTTTAAAGTTTTCAGAATAGTTCCGTTGCTTCCTACTGCATAACCTGTATTGTCGTCAGTGAAATAAACCGACAATAAATTATTACTTGTTGGGTAAGGGTTAATGCATGTCCATTGTGAAAATGCAGATGCTGTAATGAGCAATGAGCAAATTAAAAAGAATGATTTTTTCATATGATTTATGTTTTAAAAAAAGGTTAGCACTTTACTCTTTAACAATCTTCCCCACCTCCACAGTCCTGTCATTGGATAGTCGCACAAAATATACTCCGATTGGAAGACTTGATATGTCTAATTGAGTTTTCAGCTCCGTTATCTGGCGAGTAAGGATTTGTTGACCTTCCATATTTACTATGGTAAGATTTCCGTCCTGTGTCATCCCAGATAGTTCTAATGTTATTTTATCTATGGCTGGATTTGGATATACTATTATATTAGGTTTATTTGGCTGCTTTAACGAATTTACATCAGTCAAAATACCATGTTTGAATATAATTCCATCACCTGTTGCAGCATATCCAATAGAATCATTACAAAAACTGACAGTTACAAAATTGGCAACCGTCTCAATCTCATATTTCCAGGTGTGACCACCATTTGTTGTACTACAGACTGAACCCCAACCGTCCATAGCATCAAATCCTGCTGTATAACCAATTTGCGGTGATGGAAAAGACAGATCAAGTGGGTATTGCTCTGCAATAAAAGTATTCATTGAATTCCAGGTTGCACCAAAATCATTAGATTGATATAAGGGATTACCATCAGGAGAAACATATGTCAACCCCGAAGAAAAAATTGCTATTGAACTTAATTGATAACCAACAGAAGCTAATTGAATTACCTGCCAAGTTGATCCTGAATTTGTAGTTCTTAGTATAAATTCACTCGTATAATTACAGATTGCTATACATGTATCAACATTATATGCCGCTACCTTTTGAACACTTGCGTTTAAGCTTTTACTCAATGTAAAGGTATTACCTCCGTCTGTTGTCTTCAGAATAATTCCTGTATCATTGGGTTCTGGAATAAATGAACTTAAAGAACCAGCCACCCATCCAAAATTATTATTTATAAAGTTGATACCAGTTAAATTAAGAGATGTATTTGTTACACATGAATTCCAGGTATTTCCTCCGTCAGTAGTTTTTATCAAAGTACCATTTTCTCCGGAAATAAATCCAATGGAATCATTGATAAACTGTACATCTATAAAATTAGACGTTGTGTTGGTTTGATATTGCTCCCATGTCCAACCACCATTCATTGTTCTTAAAAAAAGTCCCGAGTTTCCCACAACATAGGCTTGGTTTTCATTTAATGTGAAAATCTTACTAAACTCATAACCATTGTTAGTATTAAAACATAGAGTCCAGCCTGGGGCTTGTGATAATACTAGGTTTGGAAAAACAATTAAAACTGTGAAGGTTAACATGTAAAGCTTTTTCATTTTTAATTTTATTTCATGTGATAACTATTTTACTCCTTCACGAACTTCCCCACTTCCACTGCTCTATCGCTGGTTAGCCGCATAAAATATACCCCACTGGGCAGGCTGGATATGTCCAGTTGCGTTTTGGGTTCGGTAATCTTACGAGTGCTGAGTTGCTGACCTTCGATATTCACAATTGACAAAGTGTTTTCTTTTACTGCTTCTGATAGTTCCACCGTTATTTTATCTATTGCAGGATTGGGATACAGCGAAAACTTTGATTCTTTTAACTTATGAATCCCAACAAAGACGGAATCATATTTCATTACGGTGGCTTTAGCTGAATCTGATTCGTCACTGTATGCTACATAGGGTTCACCATCAGATGGGTTAAATGCAAGGCTTATAAACGCAGCCTGCGGTGCTGAGAAATCCTCATTTCCCACATTCACCCAGTTGGTTCCATCAAATTTCATTACAGTTGCTTTCCAGGAATTTATTGAATCCGTATAAGCT
>CAZUYY010000577.1:0-2192 GCA_964624935.1 uncultured Prolixibacteraceae bacterium | reverse complement strand
GGCATCAGGTGCAGGAAAATCAACCTTGCTGCATATCATCGGAACCCTCGACCGGCCGGATTCAGGTACTATTGAAATGAATGGAGTGAATGTCAGAAAACTATCAGATAAAAAACTGGCGTCATTCCGGAACAAACATATTGGATTCGTTTTTCAATTTCATCATCTTTTACCCGAATTCACTGCACTGGAAAATATCTGTATACCCGGGTTCCTTGGGAAAAGAAACAAGCGTGAAGTTGAACGCAAGGCATCAGACCTTCTGAATTTCATGGGACTGAAAGATCGTTCACAACACAAACCCAATGAATTATCGGGAGGCGAACAACAACGGGTGGCAGTCGCACGTGCACTTATCAATGACCCGGATGTGATCCTTGCCGATGAGCCTTCCGGTAACCTTGATTCTGCATCGGCACTTGAACTTCATAACCTTTTTTTTACCCTCCGGAATTCGTTTAACCAGACTTACATCATCGTAACGCACAATTCCGATCTTGCAAATATGGCCGACCGGAAACTCCTCATACGGGATGGCGTGATTGAAAAAACGCACGTATAAAATTAATTCCTGTTATTTACGTTACATCTATTGAATAATTCTGATCTTCCGCATGAAGTTGTATACTGTCAAATCAATTTTTAAATATAATACCTTCCATACATTCATTGTCCTCATTTCTCTATTCATTGGTAGCGGAATGATCGCTTCTTCTCTTTACAGGCATTATTCGAATGAACAATCAGAAACAGTCACCAACGATACAATTCAGTCATTAAAGCCTGCTGTAAGGGATTCCCTTTACCGGGCCTGCATGCGGAAAGGGGATAATTTCTTTGCGGCAAAGGAATTTGAAAAAGCCATTCCTGAGTATGAGAACGGACTTAAACTAAGGCCACGAGATATATATGCGACAGATCGTCTTGGAAAGGCAAAAGCACAACTGGAAGCCAGGACTAAGGCAGAAGCAGATTATGCAAAATACATCACTTCAGGCGACACCTATTTTCAGGCTAAAGATTACCTCAACGCCAAAGGTTCCTATCAGCTTGCTATCGATACCCGACCGGATGATAGCTATGCCAAGGGAAAACTGAAAGAAACCATGGAACTGTTGCGTTCCATGAAAGCCAGCAACATCCTTTATGACGTCGCAATTGCAAATGCCGAGAAGCTTTACCAGGATACAGAATATCAGAAAGCAATTGAGGAATTTGAAAATGCGAGTAAGATCCTGCCCAATGAAAAATATCCCAAAGACCGTGTTAACCAGATCATAAAGATCATGATCGACAAGCAGACAAATGATGAAATGTATACCCGTTCCATTGCCTCTGCCGATAAACTTTACAATTCTAAAGCTTACCAGAGCGCATTGCTCGAGTACCAGCATGCTTCTGCTTATAAACCGGATAAACAATATCCAAAGGACCGGATCAAAGAACTTACCGATCTCATTGCTGCAATGAAAGCCAGGGATGAAGCATATAAAAAATCCATCGCTGCCGCCGATAAGCTATTCGATGATGCCAGTTATGAACCCTCAAAAGCAGAATACCAGAATGCTTCAAAAATAAAACCAGAAGAAATTTACCCCATTAACCGGATCAAGGAGATTGATGTGATCCTGGCGCGGCTGAAAAACATTAAAGAATCATATGAGAAACTTGTCAATCTTGGAGACAGTTTATATATCGAAAAAAAATATCTTGATGCCAAAATCAATTACCAGGCAGCCCTGAAGGTCAAACCCAACGAACCGTACCCGAAAGAAATGATATCCAAGGCTGATAACCTGATCGCAGGACAGGAAGCCAATTCAAAAGCCCTCGAGGAATCCTATCAGGCTGCACTTTCGAATGCCGATAAATTCTATACAGATAAGGAGTATGATAAAGCAAAATCCGGTTACCAGTCAGCATTGGGGATCAAGCCGGATGAACAATATCCAAAGGATAAGATCAAAGAGATCGATCTGATCTTTGCCTCACTGGAGAAGCAAAAAGATCTGGATAAACAATACCTCGGCATTATTGCTGCTGCCGATACACTGCTTGCCAATAAATCCTATCAGCCGGCAAAAGTCCAGTACCAGTCCGCTTTGAAATTAAAGCCCGAAGAGAAATACCCTAAAGACCGCATTGCCGAGATCGATCTTGCACTGTCAGACCTGGTAAAACAAAAAGCACTC
>CAZUYY010000576.1:0-2196 GCA_964624935.1 uncultured Prolixibacteraceae bacterium | reverse complement strand
GTTCAGTGCTATCACCACAATCGTGATTGACTATATCGATAAGATGTCCTTTTTTAGGATTGCCAAGAAATTCCTTATAAAAGTTTTCACTCCGGTCCATTCCACCTACTGTGGTAGCAGAAATGAGGCCGGTGCGGCAGTCATTCAATGCATCAATACCGGAAGACTGGATTGCTTCCCGGGCCGCAATCATGCCAAGGAGTGCAGTACGAGTGAGATTCTTTTTACCACTAAGACCCACAACTTCCAATAATTCTGTGGTTGTCATCTTCACTTCTGCAAGGGGGAATTTATCTTTTAAACTTGTATCGAGAAGGGTAATCCCGGCAATACCTGATTTTCCCTCAACCAATGAAGTAAAAGCAGAATTGACATCATTCCCAATTGAGGATATGATTCCAATCCCGGTAATATAAACCCTTTGAGGCATAAAAACAGGCTAATTGATAAAACAGAGATAGTTTGTATATTAATGGCAAAGGTAGCAGAAAAATTCAAATTCAGAGCCGTCAAGCCGACAAGCGGTCAAGCGGATGAGAATATAAAAATTAACAGTGATGATTGAGGTGTTGCATACGGAGTGGATTTTGGTTTAATTTTACCGCTCATGAATATTTAAAAACTGTCAGCAGAAGAATGAAATCATATGTCAGGATTATTTATTAGTATATATCGTTTTTTTCATCATCACCGATGGTTTTTCTTTCTTGCTCTGGCACTGCTGATGGGATTAATATTATTATTTGCTTCAAAGATCAGGTTAGAAGAAGATATTTCCAAGGTAACGTCCGGAAATAATTCACTAAGCCGGTATGAATATGTAATCCGGAATTTCAAATTCGCTGATAAGCTGATCGTTCATTTCTCGCAAAAGGATACCAGTGCAGAAGCTGACCCTGTACTCCTGATTTCTGTTGCACGGTCTTTACGAAATAGTCTTTTGTCCAGACTTGATTCGACAATTATCAGGAACATTTTCTTACAATTTGATGATTCTGTCTTTGATGTTGTTCAAAATTTGATTGATAAACACTTACCATTATTTCTTAATGATTCCGATTATACTGTTATTGATAGTTTGATGCAAAAGAAACCTCTTGAATCTTTGCTTCAAAGTAATTTCAAAATACTTGTCTCGCCTGCAAGCCTGGCACTTCAGCAAAGGATTGTCAAAGACCCATTAGGAATTTCCGGAATGGCTTTTAAGAAAATCAGATCACTTCAATCTGATGATCATTATACTTTATACAATGGCTGTGTGTTTTCTCAGGATAAAAAGCATCTTCTGATGTTTATTACACCGGCTAATCCATCGAGTGAAACAAAAAAGAATTCGATTTTGGTTTCACAGTTGAATAAAGATATTGAATCTATGGATTCAGGTCATGCAACCCCAGTCAATATTGAATATTATGGATACGCAGCTACCGGAGTTGGTAATGCAATTCAAATTAAGAAAGACATAATTTTAACACTTTGTATTGCCATTGTTCTCATCTTTATTTTACTTGGCTGGTATTTCAGGAATTTATTGATCCCTTTACTCGGGTTTATTCCCGCTTTCTTTGGTGGCGGGCTTGCCCTGGTGATCATGTATTTTGTAAAAGGTAAAATATCATTTATCGCACTTGGGATCGGGTCGGTGATCCTTGGACTGATTATCGATTATGCCCTTTATCTGGTCAATCATTACAGGAAAAAGAAATCAGTTGAAAAGGTTATAGCGGATATGACCCATACAATACTGATTTGCAGTATCACCACTATCGGAGTATTTATATCCCTGACATTTCTTGAATCGTCAGTACTTCATGACCTGGGGTGGTTTGCTTGTATCAGTGTGCTGGGAGCATCATTAAGCTCACTGATAATCCTGCCGCAGTTTTTTACTAAGGTTATTTTACCTGCTGAAAATGAAATTATAAGAATTACAATAATAGACAGAATTGCAGCTATCGACTTTGGAAAGAACATTTGGTTATTGACTGGACTTGCATTTGCAGGAATATTCAGCCTGTTCGTCACTAATAAAGTTATGTTTGAAAAGGATCTGAATTCCCTCAACTATATGCCGGAAGCGTTGAAAAATGCGGAAAGGCATATTGAGCAGATTTCCGACAGTAAGTTAAAAGATGTCTATATTGTTTCCACCGGAAAAGATATCAATGATGCATTGAAATGGAACGAGATTGTGCA
>CAZUYY010000575.1:0-2205 GCA_964624935.1 uncultured Prolixibacteraceae bacterium | reverse complement strand
CATCTTACCTGGTAAGAAAGGAAGAATTTAATGTTTTCAAGGAAAGTGGGTCTATAGATAGTCTCTTGATTTCCCTCCGGTCCTGTTACAGAAATCGGCACTCCGGGCCCTCCATATAATTTATAAAAATCAGAGGCGCCTTTACGGTTAGCATTTGAAGTCCACATTCTTGGAAAGAGAGTGGTAAACCTTGGATCGTAAACAGGAATGGTGCCCTTCCGGTCATCAATGACAACGTATTTTCCGATTCGTTCATCTCTCTGATACATCGGCGATCCGTCTGCCATATCTATCATCGGGGCGGTATAATACTGGCCATAAAGAAACGGCCAGGTTCCATATTGTTCCCGGTTGAGGAAGGAGACAAGGCTGATCGCATCCTTCGGGGCATCTTCATTGATCGGGGTTCCGGCATTCGACCGGATCACAAGTCCGATAAATGTGGAATAGCCGATCATCAAAAATACCAGTGAGAGCAAAATCGTGTTCAGAACAGGCTTGCCTTTTCTCCTCGTGTAAATAAGTCCCCAGATGATCAGTCCGAATAACAATACGAAATAGAAAATTGTTCCTGAATTGAATGGCAGCCCAAAAGAGTTTACAAAAAACAACTCAAATACTCCGGCCAGCTTGGGGATCCATGGTATTAAAATGAACATGATAAAAGCCGTGATCACAAAGGAAACCCCCAATGCAATCACAATCCCCCATTTTGTGGTTTTAAATTTCCGGAAATAAAATACCAGCGTCAGAGCCGGGATCGTCAGCAGGTTGAGCAGGTGAACCCCGATCGAAAGTCCGATCATGAATGCAATGAAGATCAGCCAGCGATAATTGTGCTTCTCGTCCGCCACCTCATCCCATTTCAGGATGGCCCAGAAAACAATGGCTGTAAAAAGGTACGACATCCCGAAGACATTGGCCTCTACCGCTGAGAACCAGAAGGAATCTGAAAAAGTGAAGGCAAGGGAGCCGACAAATCCTGCGGCAAAGATACTCCACATTCTGGATTTGGTCATCTCTCCATCTTTTGCGATGATCTTCCTCGCAAGCAGAGTGATGGTCCAGAAAAGAAATAGAATGGTGAAACTGCTGGAAAGACTAAGCATCGAATTGATCAGTAAAGCCACTTTGGCGGTATTTCCAAAGGCAAACAAGGCAAAAATACGTCCGATCAACTGGAAAGTCGGCGCTCCCGGCGGATGTCCGATCTGAAGCTTATATGCCGTTGCGATATGCTCACCCGGATCCCACCAGCTTACCGTAGGCTCGATGGTCAGAAAATATACTGTGGTGGCAATAGCAAAAACAAGCCAACCGATGGCGTTGTTTAATTTTTTATACTGATCCATGTATAAAGTATTACGCTGGAATTATTACAAAACTTGGCAAATTTAAATTTTCTTT
This sequence comes from uncultured Prolixibacteraceae bacterium, assembly GCA_964624935.1. GTDB lineage: Bacteria > Bacteroidota > Bacteroidia > Bacteroidales > FEN-979 > FEN-979. Next base: position 798 of record CAZUYY010000575.1, on the reverse strand, counting down.
TTCAACGGAAGGCATATTCCTGCATTTTTATTTTAGAATAAAATCGTAGCAGCCGGGTCAGCAAAAGCATTGAAACAGTATTATTGCTTAAACTTACCTTCCTCACGATTGAACAGGTCGTCCAATTGTTTTGCCAATTTATTCTGATTATTCCGGGAAGCCAGTACCTGTAACCCATGAATCATCTCAAGGTCAGTCTGGATATCATCTTTATATGCATCTGCGAAATTGCCGGAAAACGAATAATAATATTCCACGTCTTCAGTATAAATCTTCGAGAGGCGTTCGAGCAGTTTATTTGCTTTCTCAATTTGTTCTGTTTTATAATACAGGTCAGCAAAATAAACAATATCCATATCTGCCGAAAACTTTTCTAATGGGAAATTTTTAAAGAACAGGTCGACGATATCCAGTGCTTTCTTTTTCTCTCCCATACGGATCAGTGACTGGGCAATGCGAAGCATATTCAATTTAGGCCGGAAAGCATTGTTCCTTGTCTCAGGATCGATATAGACATGAGGGTCATTCACATTGCCCCAGACCGTTTTGTGCATAAAAATATCGTATGAATTCAGGGCATCAATTCCAGCTATAGAAGGATAGTAATCCTGCGGGTCGGCTTTTACCGGCATGAATTTATATACCCATCCTTCAACCATACAATATTTATCCACATCAAAATAATCTTTGACACTGGCAATCGCAGTATAATAAATCGGTCGCTTCCATTTGTTGGTGGCGATAATATCCAGGTTCATGATATCATTCTTTGTCAGATAATTCTTTTTTATTGTCCAG
>CAZUYY010000574.1:0-2215 GCA_964624935.1 uncultured Prolixibacteraceae bacterium | reverse complement strand
ACAGCGAACGATTAAAGACGGGTGAACTTCATCCTGATTATGCCCTATTAATGACACAAGCGCTATCCCATTTAAAAATTCTGACAATAAGGCAAAGAGATGATCTAATTGAAACGACAAAAACAATCAAAATTGACCAGAATATCCTTGATTTCCTTCCAGAACCGGCAAAGAAAATTATATCAGATGCATTGAAAAATATTGATAATAAACATTTTACTGAAGCAAGAAAAAAACTCGAAGAAATTGAACAAGAAGATGGAGTCAGGGATCTTTTTATTGGATTGAGTTTTTATCATGAAGGAAAATATTTAAAGGCAATTCAATATTTTAAGAATTCAATATCCAAAGGGGAAAAATCTAGTTTTTTCCTACTTGGTGGTTGTTATTTTTTAATTAATCAACAAAACAACGCTATAAAATATTTTTCACAAGCGGCAGATAATGGTGATGTGCAGGCAATGTTATTTTCTGGTGAAAGTTATAGACAAGGAGGACAAGTAGAATTAGCCGAAAAGTATTATCTTATGGCGTCTGAACATGGTGATGTTACTTCACTTACTAGATTAGGAGGAATTTATCTTGACAAAAAAGATCATGAAAAAGCAGAAAAAGTTCTGCTTAAAGCAATTGAAAATAACCAAACTCAAGCTTACTTTCTTCTGAGTACTCTTTATCTTGAAATACAAGATTTAGAAAAAGCCGAAAAAATACTACACAAAGGAGCTGATTATAATGATTATTACTGTCAATTTTTCCTTTCAACACTATATTATGCATCAAATAAGAATAAGGATCAGGTTTCTTCTTATCTGAGTTATTTACTTGAAAAAGCAACGAGACCTGAACAATTTTTGTTTATTGCTATTTTCCAGTTATGGGTCGGTAAATTGGATAATATTGAATCATTGGTCCTTAAAAACGTTCTTGAATTAATTATGAATAAAGAAGAAAAAGTAACTACACTTAATCAAATTATTTTTGGATTAATGATTCATAAACAGTACAATCTGGTTTGGAGCTTGTTCAAAAATGTCGAATTTGGTATAAAATTAAAAGAATTATTACGACCTTTATATTATATTTCTGCCAGTTTCATTGATGATGAATATGCAAAAGAAGAAATGATGAAACTTGGTCCTGAGCTAATGGAAAATATTCAGCAAATAAAACAAGAGATTATTGAACGACAAAAGAAATATTATCCATAACTTTATTGAATGATTACCCCACCATATTTGTCGAAAGGCGACAAGATCGGCATCATCGCCCCGGCCCGCTCCATCAGCTTTGAAGAGGTGCACCCCGGCATCCGTCTCTTCCAGAAATGGGGACTGGAGGTCGAACTGGGAACAAGTATCTTCAGGAAGTATAACCAGTTTGCAGGTAAGGATGAACAGCGTCTGGCCGATCTCCAGCAAATACTCGATGACGATTCCATCCGTGCGGTGATCTGCGCCCGTGGCGGATATGGCACCGTCCGTATCGTCGATCACATCGATTTTACAAAATTCCAGAAGAACCCGAAATGGATAGTCGGTTACAGCGACATAACGGTGCTTCATTCACACATCCACAGGCACTATGGTATCGAGACCCTCCATGCCGCCATGCCCATCAACATTCTTACTTCCGACGATATTCCAAATGACACGCTCGACACCATGAGGAATGCCCTCTTCGGAAAGATCAGAAGCTATTCCTTTCCGGTCACGCCCCTTGCCAGGAATGGCGAAGCCGAAGCCATCCTCACCGGCGGAAATCTTTCTATCCTCTATTCCCTCATGGGCTCAGCCTCGGAAGTCGATACCACTGATAAAATTCTCTTCCTGGAAGATGTCGATGAATACCTGTATCACATCGACCGCATGATGATAGCCCTGAAACGTGCCGGAAAACTAAGCAAACTCAAAGGCCTGATAGTCGGTGCCATGGACCGCATGAACGACAACCCGATCCCATACGGCCACACAGCCAATGAGATCATATCCGAAGCCGTAGCAGAATACAATTACCCGGTCTGTTTCGACTTCCCCTCCGGCCACGGCGAAACAAACCTGGCACTGATATTAGGCCGAAAAGTAAAACTTAATGTAGGAACAGATATAGAACTAACATTTTAAAAATGTGGTTAATTTTAACCTCATCAGTTCACCAACTCTCCCCTCCCTCTTGGGGGAGGGGCCGGGGGTGGGGTCTCCCCGCCCCGAATGGG
>CAZUYY010000573.1:0-2224 GCA_964624935.1 uncultured Prolixibacteraceae bacterium | reverse complement strand
AAATGATAATTGAGGGCAAACGTGAAAAATCCGATAGGACGCGATGGATAGAAATTCCACCAGACGTCGATATCTGTTAAATTCCTTATTTTTAAATTATTGACGATGTTGGGGTAATCGTCGAAGTGGAATGAACAGTTGAATGAATTAGAATAAATAATAATTCCCAGGATGATTATAATGGCCAATCCGACCATGTCGGAATATATGTTTTTTTTAACCTGTTTTGACGGTTGAAAACCTTTTTCAGGTGTAAACTTCTTTTGCGATCTTTTCTTTAATTGTTCTTTCATCAGGCTAAGAGGAGAGACCCCACCCCCGGCCCCTCCCCCAAAAGGGAGGGGAGAAGTGATGATTTTACAATGTTGACAAATACCAATCTTTCTGGTAAAATTATTACTTTTTTTAGAAATGGCAAGGGGCGGCATGACGCGTGACGAAAAAAGCGGACAGGCGGTTAAGATGCAGGGGAAGAAGGCTGAGCGCCTTAAGGGCTCAAAAAATACCAAGCGTCGAAAACGTGCAGGTTACATCCTGTTAGAAGCTAAGAAACACAACGGGTGGAAGTTGAAACAGGTATCCACCAGCCCCTCGCTTTTTAATTGAACTAAAATACTTACCCAAACATTGAGGGCAGTTATTTTTTACCCGAACCCTGGAATAACCCCTTTATTTTGGGTGACAAAAAATCGTACGATTGTTTATCCCAATAAAAGTTTGAGGGTCTGCGTTTACCCCCTTATTTCTCAAAATAATTCCATATGACTCATAGATTTTGGCACAATATTTGTGAATAAAATAATAGTTTCTACATTTGTTTAAATTGAAAGGATTAATTATTAATATAAACTAACGTTGTTCAGCATATAATCTTGTCGCACCTCCAACAATTAAAAAACAGATTTCCAATGAAAACACTATTCATTAATTTGTTGCTCTTTATACCTGCTATTTTGGTTGCACAACAAAACCGGAACGAATCTTCTTCAGTGGATTCATCTTGGAAGAATGTTGGAAATGCAGGCTTTACAACGGGTGCGGCTTTATTAACAAAACTTGCATTTAGCCCATCTGGTCAGCCTTAGGTTGCATATGAGGATAGGGCGAATTCTAATAAAGTAAGCGTAATGAAATTTGACGGAACAATCTGGGTCATCGTTGGGTCAGCAGGTTTTTCTGCCGGCATTGCAAATTATGCGAGCCTCGCTTTCACTACAGTTGATAGTAACCCCTATATAGCTTATACTGATGGTGGTAATGCTAATAAAACGACTGTCAGGTATTATGATGCTTCTCTTGGAATCAGCGAATTACGCTCTTCAAAAATTGCAATCTATCCTGACCCTTCGACCAATCAAGTTACCATTGAAACATCAGAAATACCAACACAGAGTAAATTATCAACAAGGGACCTTAACGGTCCGGAACTCATTACACGACAAATCACCGAACCAAAGACAACCATTGATATCAGCAATCTGATAAGTGGCATTTATTTTGTGCGGCTGACTGGTGACAGATCGATAGGAGTTGGAAAGTTATTAAACAGTAAAACGAAACAGGGAATGCAATGGGGCGACAGCAGAGAGGGTATATTGAGAGGGGGTATAGCGGATGTGTGGGAAATAATCGCATATTAACCAGATCATGAAGAACCAATTTTATCTCAGCTTACTTATAATTACCCTGTTTTGCAGAGTTTCATATTCACAATCGAAACCATCTGTCAAGTTCATAAACGGAAAAACTCCAGTAGGGTTTGAAGCGGAAATTAATAATTTTTTGATGCGAGATTCAGCTTCTTTTCCACCCTATGGCGCTTACTTGTTTACGGGCAGTTCCACGATTAGAAACTGGGAAAATTTAGCAGCCGATTTTAAAGAGGTCAAAGTAATTCAGCGTGGATTTGGCGGTTCGAATATAAAAGCTCTTGATTATTACATTGATTATATTGTTTTACCTTATAAACCAAGTGTAATAGTAGTTTATGAGGGGGATAACGATTTATTTGAAGGGATGAGTCCATTTGAATTTACAAACCTGTGTGATACTTTCATCGATAAAGTCCACGAAAAGTTGCCTGAGGCGATGATCTACTTTTTATCGGTTAAGCCATCTTTTGCCAGAATACAACAATTAACTTTGCAGGACAAAGCAAACAGGCATTTGAAACGGCTGACCCAAAATAGAAGAAAAACCGGGTTTATTGATATCAGGCCTTTGA
>CAZUYY010000572.1:0-2226 GCA_964624935.1 uncultured Prolixibacteraceae bacterium | reverse complement strand
CGGAGAAGTTCATTGAATTGTATTTCCTGGAAGAACTTCTTCCGGGATATCTCTGGATTTTTCCTATGAATGATGAAATTACAAATGTGGGTCTGGGAGTACCCTATGAGAAGATGCAAACTGCTCCTGAATCTTTGTCTTCAATGCTGCAAAAGTTCATACATACACATCCATCTTTTTCATCAAGGTTTGCTGATGCTGTGATGACAGGAAAGATCGAGACACATGGACTTCCTCTTGGTCCTGATCCTAAATCAATCTCCGGCAATGGATTCCTGCTTGCCGGAGATGCTGCTTCACTTGTGGATCCTTTCTCAGGCGAGGGTATCGGCAATTCAATGGTCAGCGGTGAAATTGCTGCCGAAGTGATCAGGGAAGCATTTTCAAAGAATGACTTTTCGTCAGGATTTCTGAAACAATATGATGAAAGGATCAATAAAAGACTGGGGAGAGAACTGAAAACGAGCCAAAGGATCCATGACCTTTGCGCACATCCCGCCCTTTTTAATCTTGTTGTAAAGAAAGCAAACCGGAATAAAGAACTGAAGGCGATGTTTACAGGAATGTACACCAGCCAGGATTTGCGCGACCAATTAAAGAATCCTGTGTTTTACCTTAAAATTCTTATGGCGTGATTATCTTCTGATGATTGTTACTGCCCCCCTGTAAACTTCATCACCAAATACCCCATGACATTTAAGAAGGTAATAATATACCCCTGCCGACAGATTACCTCCATTCCAATCCCCACTCTTGTAATTTGTCTTCTCGAAAACTACACTTCCCTGCCGGTTATAAATATACATCTGGGTAGAAAGATAGACCTCGGTCAGGTCAAGATTTGTCCCCGTGGGTTTGTTTGTACTGGGGTCGAGTTGCCTGATATTTAAAGAGGCGTTATCATCTCCGCTTCCAGGAGTAATAGCGTTGGGAATAAATAACCTAAGCGTTTTTACGGTTATCGAAGTATCAATGGTAGAGTCACATAACTGACCACCGACATTATCCGTAAAATCAAGGATAATAGTATATTGACCCACCTTTGTATATTCATGCTCGCAGGGATTTAAATTTGCAACCGGAGTGGAACCGTCACCAAAATCCCATTTCCAGTTGTTAAGGTGCTTCAAAGCAGTATCGGGGATTGTAGCCGTGACCAGAGGTTTACTCATGAAAACCGTATCAGGCGGGTTCAGGGCAAAAGTGATCTTATGAAGGACCAGGGTTTTGATAGTGAATTCACGGGAAACACAATGTGTCGTATCTGAATCGGTAACAGTGACCATATAAGTTCCTTTAGGAAAACCGACGCCCAGTGTATCGAGCTGGTGATATGATCCGCCACCCCAGTTGTAGGTATATGGAGGGTTCCCACCCGAAACTTTTATCTTCATCTGACCATTACTATCGTATGGACACCCCAGGGCATTAAAACGGTAAAGCGTATCAATATGCAACTGACCCCGCATCATGATGTGAGACGGGCTGCTGGTATCCACCCTCGAATCTGTGGTATCGGTAATAATACAATTGTAAAATCCCGTATCAGCGGGTGAGATGTTATTCAAGACGAGAATTTTACGAGTTGAATCGGGAATCTCTGCTCCTTTAAACAACCACTTGTAGTTATAGGCGCCGGTACTCAGAGAATCAATAGGGATTGTAGTAAACGTAATAGTTGCACCATCACAAACGGTTACATCGACAGGAAAAACCATCACATGGAATTTCTGTCCATAAGAATGAATGGTAAAAAGAATGAAAAGGAAAAATAAAAGTCGTTTCATGAGTTTCATCAATTCGGCTGTAAATTTAGGAAAATTATTCAAAACAAGAGCCAAAAAGGCGGCCCCATCCAAATTGTTCTGACAAAAATTCATGAAAGCACTGGTAAAATGGAATGGCAGGAGATTTGATAATTGGGTATTGGGTATTGGGTATTAGTTATTGGGTATTAGTTATTGGGTATTAGTCATTGGGTATTAGTTATTGGGTATTGGTTTTTTTTGAACAATCGAATATCGATCAACGCCTGCCTGCCGGCAGGCAGGATTTTTGAAGTAAGATTAGATTAAAATTAGTTTTCGGAGGGGAGTCAAACATGGAAAATGAAGAATGAAAAATGAAAAATGAAAAGTTACAAAAGAAGAAATTCAACATCCAGTATCCAGCATCCAGCATCCAGTATCAAGTATCCAGCATCCAGTATCCAGTATCCAGCATCCA
>CAZUYY010000571.1:0-2227 GCA_964624935.1 uncultured Prolixibacteraceae bacterium | reverse complement strand
GTAATCTGTTGCTGTATCTTCTCAACATCGGCGCCTTTTGCAATCCCGATTTCCAGTCCGGTTATCTGCTTGTCGTATTCAAGAAGTTTCTTCACAAAGCGCAAGGGAAGAATGACGTACTTGATGTCGAAATCCTGCTGGACTGAAAAGAAACCCGATGGGAAGATCACCTCATTGTTAAAGGCATCACTGAATCCACCTGAGAAACTGGCATTGCGTCGTGGAACATAGATGGATACCGGGTTTACATAGTCATCAAGGTTGGCGCCAAGATAATATGCAACCCCATAGCCCATGACGGCAAAATCACGATCGCCATCCTCTAAAACAAATTTCCCTTCCGACATCATGGTATCAAGTCCGCACATTTTTGCATAATCCTCTCCGACTCCTTTTATTGTGGCAATGTACTGCTTGTCTTTGTATTTTACCAGGGCATTCTCTTCAATCACTTCTGCCAGGTAAAGCACTCCAGGTATCTTCCTCATCTGATTCTCAGGAAGTATGGTCGAATCAAAAGTCTTTCCTTCCTTCAGAGTAATTGCCACATCGGGGTTAAAAGCATTAAAAAGAGAGATCACAAGTTTCTCAAACCCGCTGAAAACAGAGAGAACAATGATCAGCGCAGTGGTGCATATCATCACGCCGGCAATGGAGATCGCAGAGATGATGTTGATGATATTATGGGTTTTCTTCGAAACCAGGTATCGCCGTGATATGTATAGGGGGAAATTCAAGTGATTTTTTTGCGAATTTACGAAAAGCCTGGTTAGTTCCCTTCACTTACCTCAATAAAGACAGGATAGAGCTCATTACCGGCAAAGGTTAATCGACAAAAGTCTCCTTAATAATGGCTTTTACTTTTTTGATCTCTTTAGTTTCCAATTCCGCAATAAACTTAATTATTCTCATAATATCGATAGTTCTGATTTGATCCAGGGCAATCCAGTTTTCATTTCCTTCTAAACTAAATTTTATCCGGGTTGGATAATCTTTTGATTTTGATGTAATAGGAGCAATAATAATAGTTTTCAGATATTTATTCATTTCATCTGGTGAGATAACTAAACAAGGCCGGGTTTTTTTGATTTCTCTGCCAATGGTCGGATCAAGATTTACGATGAAAATTTGATATTGTTTTATTTCCATTCCTCAAAATCCTCATCGTTAAAAACGTCGTTGATAAGAAGATTATCGTCGCCAGAGGAATGCATTTTTTGAAATGCCTTCTCCCAGTTATAACGTGGTTTTGAGACAGGTTTAAGCACGATCCTTCCCTTTTCAAGGATAACCTCTATTTTATCCTGTATGTTGTATTTTTCCAATAATGATTTTGTCAACCTAATCCCTTTAGAATTCCCGATGTTTATTATCGATACTTGCATTGGATTGAATTTTATAATTACATTGTAATTACAAAAGTACGACTTTTATCATCAAAAATCATTCTTTTTTCAAATATTTATTACATTACTTGATTTTCTTCTGAGAAATCATGGTAACTTTTCACTACTTCCCAACAATCTTCTTTGTCACAAGGGTGTCGCAATTTTGAATGATTATCAACAGTAATATTACTTTATTTTCATGACGATTTAGCTATTTTAAACATCATCATTTATACTTTTCGGGTGGTATTGAAAGAGAAAAATAATACATTCCATTTTTATCCTTGTAATAATAATTGAAGGTTGTTTCATGTTCCCGGAGATATTTCATTTGCGGACTTGTCGTAATCGTGTTAAGAATACGTGGGTTCAATATATGCTTTAATCCGTGTTGTATCTCCATTTGACCTGTCGATGTTTATAAGTGTATAATTGTACTGAAGAACTTTCCCTGGTAAGGCGATGGTATTATCAAGTCTTGTCAGCGAATCAATCATTACCGGGCAAGTTTTGTTCATTTCACTTGCAGTACTCATCAGAACTTTATCAATAGAAGGGACTTTAAAGAATATTTGCTGAACAGAAAAATATGAAACTGCAAAGAAGAAAATACCCACAGCTATTCCCCATATCCTTTTCCTTTTATCCCCGATCCCCGACTGCTTTTGTGGGATTGTTTAATCAAATTCTCAGGCTCCGGGTCAGTTATTATTTTTGGTAATTCATAACCACATCCGGAACAGTATTTCGAAGTCATCGGATTGATAGTGTCACAATTTTTACAAGTTACTTTTTCCATTATTGTTGTTGTCAATATTAGGTTTGTTTCGTTCGTTATT
>CAZUYY010000570.1:0-2235 GCA_964624935.1 uncultured Prolixibacteraceae bacterium | reverse complement strand
TTTGAACACCATGAATGTTGTAGGTGTTTATCCCGCAACCGGTTCTCCGAAAGATGACGGTTATCTTTCTGCCCCGGAATATCAGAGTCAGATTGCTGAACAGGTTAGTCCTGCTGCATACAGGGATCTTTACACCGTTTGGGAAAACAAACCATTTAATTACAGTTCTCCGAGACAGACCCGGCTGGGTGTTATGTTTAATTTCTAATCAAGAGATTTGACCACGTAAGATGTTTAAGAATATTACAGGTAATCGAAAAAATTAAATACCCATGAAAAATATATTTCATTTTTTATTGCTTTCTCTAAGCTTTTTAATTATTTTTGAAGTAGCTTCTGCAAGAGAAAATCCCCGGTCGGGGAAAAAGGACGACAATATTATAAAACAAACGGCAGCAGGCTGTGCAGCAGGATCTCAATACAAATATCTTGATATAAATAATGTAAGGACCCTGTGTTATTCATATGGTAATGGATGGTTCCTGGAAATTGCCGAATATGAAATTCCAAAAGGATCAGGAAAGACTTCGATGTTCTCCTTTTCCCTCTGGATCGGCGGTATTGACCTGAATAACAACCTGAAACTATGTGCTTACCGCTATGGACAAGGCCCGTCAAATGGTGCTGCACATACAAAAAATGATTTCTATCCGGGTCCATTAAAGATTGATGGAACGGCTTCTGTTGATGAAGCAACCTGTGCCAAATATGACCAGCTATTTGAAGTGACCCGTGCCGAAGTCGAAGCTTTCCTTGCCTGGCAGGAGAATAAAGCCGAATATCCTGATTATGTTATACCCCCGGACATCCTGAATTATCCTGCAAAAGGTGACAGGGCCGATGGATATTCATATTACCTTGCTCCTTTTTATGACGTTAACAATGATGGTATTTATAACCCGCAGGATGGGGATTATCCTTATTATGATTTTGCAAATTCACTTTGCCAGAAATACCTTAAACCCGGTCAAAAGGTTCAAAGAGCCAGGATTTCCAATGGCGGGCCGGATGATACACTGGGGATCCTTGTTGACCAGGTATTGAAAGGCGACCAGACACTCTGGAGTGTTTATAATGATAAGGGTAATGTGCATACGGAAACCCAGGGCGATCCAATCGGAATGGAAATCAGGGCGCAATATTTTGCTTTTTCAACGAACGATGAAATTAATGACATGACATTTTACAGCTATGAACTGATAAATCGATCGACATATACACTTACAAACACTTATTTCAGCCAATGGGTTGACCCTGACCTGGGTTATTACGCCGATGATTATGTCGGATGTGATGTTGGTCGTGGTTTAGGCTATTGTTATAATGGCTACGATATTGATGGATCAGGCCAGCCACAGGCTTATGGAGCCCACCCCCCGGCTGTGGGTGTCGACTTTTTCCAGGGCCCGTACCTTGATCCGGATGGTTGCGATAATCCTGCCTTTACAGGAAGTTCTCTGTTAGGTCCTTCCTTTCATGGCGATTGCAGTATCGTTACGCAGGATGGTCAGACAGAAAGAATGGCTTATGGGCCAAATAATGCCGATACCGGAAACTTTATTGTCCGGGCTGAAGCCATTAACGGGGTCAATTTTGGCGATGGTATCATTGACAATGAACGTTATGGGATGAGAAGGTTTGTTTACCATAATAACTCTTTATCGGGTGTACCTGACTATATGACCGACCCTCTTTATGCTCCTCAATATTATAATTTTTTAAGAGGGATCTGGAAAGATGGTCAACAGATGTCTTATGGAGGTTTGGCCCATCCTCCAACAAGCTATGGTCCTCCATGTGATTTTATGTTTCCTGAATTATCCGATGTCTGCAATTGGGGAACAAACGGAGCACCAACGGATGGGCCAAAATTATGGACAGAGTCTTCCTCTAACCCTCCCAACCCTCCGGGTGACCGGAGATTTATGCAATCTGCAGGGCCCTTTACTTTACGACCCGGCGCCTGTAATTACATCACCGTCGGTATTCCATGGGCAAGAGCTAATGGTACTGCCTGGGCATCGGTAGAACTACTGAAGATTGTAGATGATAAAGCCCAAAACTTGTTTAATAACTGCTTTGCAGTTCTTAATGGTCCTGATGCTCCTGACCTCACTATACAGGAATTGGATAAAGAACTTATTATATATATTTCAAACAGAAAGTTTAATGATGCAGGCAACAACTACGAAGAAAAATATGTCGAATTTGATCCGAATATTCCAAACCCGGACA
>CAZUYY010000569.1:0-2248 GCA_964624935.1 uncultured Prolixibacteraceae bacterium | reverse complement strand
TTTTCTTAGCTTCTGTGTTTGCCGTTATTCGTGCTTCGTCGATGATATCTTTCATCTGGACCAGCGCTTCCGATTTGGCATCTTCTTTCAAAGTCTCGATTAGCTGAGTTCTGGCTTCTGCAGCAGACAGATTGGAGATAGCTTCCAGTTTGTCAATTTGCACTTTCTGATTTTTCTCGAGATCTTGTTGCTTTTTATTAACCAGATCCACCTGGGTTTGAAGGTTCTGCCGGATCGTGATCGCTTCTTTTTGTTTTTTCTGCAGCTCTTCTAATTTTTGATTGATAAGCGTCTCTTTTTGTTTTAACCGGTTTTCACTTTTCTGTACCTCGTCATTCTTTTCATGAACATACTTCTCATGTTCAGTTTTTAACTGCATGAATTTTTCCTTTGCCTGAAGAATCTTATCCCTCTTGATCATTTCAGCTTTTTCCATTGCTTCTTTCAGGATCAGATCCCGTTTACGATCCATGGCCTTGCGAAGGATTGTTCCCGTCATCAATCCTCCTAAAATGATCCCTGATACGCCTATAATGAGTATAGTCATTGGATCTATAGGCAATACATTGTTCAGTATGATTAAAATGTCCATCTTTAATGGTGTTTAGTTAAATTAAAAAAACCCGCACACTCCCAGAGGTATTGATAAACCTCAATTGATATGGTTAGGGCTGCCAGTCATTTCGGGCTTCCAATGTCGCGGTCTATTGCGATCCTGCCGAAGCGGGATAAGGCCTGTCCTGGATGTCTTGAGCTTACGCCCTAAGGTTTGTAATGTTAGGTTTACAAACTGTTTGGGATGAATGCGGGTTACCTTTTTAAGGCATTGTCAAAGAACGTTTATGCTAACGGGCTTTTAAAAGTTCATTTAAAGCATTGTCTATTCCTGTCAGTTTATCATTTACCTGGAGTTCTGACTCCTTTGTCGCTTGCTCATTCTGAAGAAAACTAACCGTTGAATCGAGCGCTACCATCGCCAACAGGTCCTGTTTGTCTTTAAATTCGTAACTGACGGAATATTCCTTTATTCTTTTATCAATCAGCTTTGCCGAATTCCTGAACAGCTCTTCCTGCTCTTTCTCTACTACCAGCTTATACGGACGGTCGGCAATAGTTATTGATATTGAAAACTCACTCATTTGCTATAAACTTTACTTCTAAGTATTCAGCAGCCCAATGCAATGATCGATTTCCCGCACTAACTTTGTGATTCTTTCTTTTGCTTCTACTGCTCCTTCTTTGGTTTCCAGTGTTTTAGTTATCCTTAATGTATTTATTTTATCTTCCAGTTGTCGAATGATTTTTTTTTGTTCTTCGTCAATTTTTTTCAGTTCATGGATTTCGTGTTGATATTCATCTGTTTTCTCTCTGAGTTGCTTCTGCTCTTCAATTAACCTAAGCAGCTTGTTTTCAATGCTTATTACAAGATTTAATGCATTTGTCATTTAGCAAAACAAGAAATAGTAATTGCAAAGATACGGATTAACCACTTGTCATGCAAAAAAATTACATGTCACTCTCTCGCCCGTCACTGGCGGATGATTTTAGAATTAAGAGTTGTCCCGCTTGTCTTTACAGTGCAAATATAAGTGCCTGCAGAAACCGGAACACCGTTATCATTTTTTCCATCCCAGGTAACCCTGTATCTACCGGAATTTTCTTCTAAAGCATTCAGAGTCTTTATTTTATTACCTGAGATGTCGTGAATGTCAACAGCTACCGAACCTTTCTCTCCAGTAACATATTCTATCAGGGTTTCTTCGGTGAAGGGGTTTGGCGAACATTTTATCATTACTGATTTAACACCTTTCAGGGTATTCTCCCCGGTCAGGGCATCAAGTTTTGACGCCCATAACTGCCAGTGTCCACCGCGATTTGATTCCCAGATGTCGAAGAGTTGGTTGTCGAGACCGGACCCATCACGAATTAGATTATTGAAGAGTTGTGGATGGGTGTTCGTGCCGCTGTATTGCGACAGGTTTAGGTATGTTGTATCATATAACCATGAATTTACATAGACCTCCATGTTGCCTGTAACATCCGATGCAAAAGTGAAAAAGTTGATATCAGTGGGAATGTTCTTGTCTGTAAAAATATTTATGTTGCAGAAGGAGGGTGAAATGTTATTGCTGTTCATGTAATTGTTGAACGAGAAAAGCTGGAGCTGGTTGAGGTCAAATCCCTAGACAACCCAGTAAGGGCCGCTCTTACTTTGCCTGATATCGTACCTGCAGAAACGGCCCCCGAG
>CAZUYY010000568.1:0-2257 GCA_964624935.1 uncultured Prolixibacteraceae bacterium | reverse complement strand
GGGGTTTATCGATGCTGTTTTGCGGTATGATCTCTTTCTTACGGTTGATGTAGGCAGCCAGTTCGTAAACCTGGGTCTTGTAAACATCGCCAAGGACAGATATGCCGCCGCACATGTCCCCGTATAAAGTCCCGTAACCTACGGCTGCTTCGCTTTTATTGGAAGTATTCAGAAGGATATACCCGAATTTGTTGGACAATGCCATCAGGATGACGGCCCTGGCGCGGGCCTGTATATTTTCTTCCGTCAGATTGAAAGGCAGGTCTTTGAACCAGGGCTTCAGCAGATCTTCAAAAGCTGCATAAGCCTCATCTATTTCAATGATATCGTGCTTTACATTGAGACGGTCGGCAAGCTCGATCGCATCCTTCCTGCTGTGTTCCGACGAGAAGCGGGAAGGCAGCAGGATGGCACGCACATTTTCACTGCCCAAAGCCCTTGCAGCCAGCACGAGCGTCACGGCAGAATCTATTCCTCCGGACAGGCCCAAAATAGCGGTCTTCAATCCCATCTTGCCAAAATAATCCTTTATACCCATCACCAAGGCATCATGAATAAGCTCTATCTTGCCTGGCGTCTTTGCATCTTCGCTGTCGAGTTCAATTTTCCTTTTAAGATCCCTGCCTGCGGCAGGGACGTTGATGTCTTTCAACTCATACACCCGGAAATCCTCCTCAAAATACTTCATCTCATCAAAAACATTTCCCTGTGCGTCGACCACCATTGATCCGCCATCAAAGAGCAATTCTGTCTGTCCGCCGACATGGTTCAGGTAGAAGAACGGAAGATCGTACTTCTTTGCATTTCTGATCAGTACCTCCCTCCGGAGCTTCGGCTGGTCGTAATGAAAAGGAGAAGCTGCAATATTGATCCCGAAACCGGGATGAAGTGTGGTAATCTCATCCATCGGGTTTCGCACGTACAAAGGGTCGTCGGCAATGTTCCACAGATCTTCACAAATAGTCACCGCGAATTTTTGTTTTTTATATCCTGCCACAGAATAGGGCATACGGTTGGGTTCAAAGTACCGGTATTCGTCAAAGACATCATAATTCGGAAGGAGGGTTTTATGAAATACAGCCTTTATCTTTCCGCCGGCAAGGAAGAAAGCCGAATTATACAGGGGTTTTCCTTTGCCGGAAGGATTTACAGAGGGGGCCCCTACGATGACTGCAATGCCTTTACTTTCGCGGGCAACAGCTAGTACCCCGTATTGGCTTTTGATAATAAAATCATTGAATTCGAGAAAATCGCGGGGAGGATAACCGCATATGGCCAGCTCGGAGAATACTACAACGTCGGCATTCAGGCCTTTTGCCTTGTGAATGTAGGATATGATCTTAGCGATGTTATTTTCGAAATCGCCGATGTGATAATTCAGTTGTGCCAATGCGATCCGCATAGCCGGTCAGGATTAGTCATTAAAAAAGAACGCCGATATTCAGTTCAGCATAGTTAAGGCTGCTCCGGTTCGACAAAGTGGGGTCCTTTGCATTTTTTCCCTGTAAAATATTGTTCAGACTGTTGCTGTATGAGAGTCCTATCAGTAACGAAATTGATTCATCAATCTTGTACTCGGTACCCAAACCTACAAGGAGTGCTTCCCTGATGAACGATACTTCACTCGTTGTGAGGTTCGTTTTATCTGTGATCATCCCATGGGTCTGAGTCATAAAGTTATCATTTACCTGTGTCCGTAACATGAACCCGGTGCCAAAACCAATTTGTCCGAAGAAACTGAAGTTACCGTAATCCTTTGTCTTCATTTTTATCATCAGAGGGATCTCGAGGTAACGGAAGTTGTATTTCCTGCTAATGGATCCCGTATCCGGCGATTTTGCATAGGGAAACTGAAGGTTTCCGCCCAGGAAGGAGAAATTGAAGCCGGTGGAGATCTTATAATGTTCGGCAATACGGAATTCGCTGATGAACCCGAATGAAAAACCGATGGAAGAGCCGTTACTGGTATAGTTTGTTTCATTGGGGTTCATCCAGGATATGTTCGGGGAGATCTTCAATCCCAACCGTACAGGAGATGAATCCTGCGAATAGCCGGTTCTTGTGAACAGCAGGATCAGGAAAATGGCAAGCAGTAGTACTTTGATTTTTCTCATAGTTCTGTAATTTGACCTGCCGTTGCAGGTTGCTTTTCAACAAAGTTACATTTTTCGACCAAGCGACAGAAGGTATCAGACAGGATTTTATCAAAAAGTAATTAACTTAAGTCAGCAGTTGGCAGTCTGCAGTCGGCAGTCAA
>CAZUYY010000567.1:0-2261 GCA_964624935.1 uncultured Prolixibacteraceae bacterium | reverse complement strand
TTATAAGAATCTTCTTACGTTCTTTGGCTTGAAGCTGGTGACCTTCTTTTTGTCCATCGATACGAAGTTCTTTCAGGAATACCGGGATCAATGAGGACGGCAGCCACATCCTGAAAATGTTTTCCATCTTTCTTTTCCCGTTCTCATCCAGATCGCGCAACAGGCGGTTATCCAATTTCACTTCATCGAGCGCTGGTTTCAGATCGACAGACACCTCTACCTTATGTCCTTTCAGAAGTTCTTCTACTATGAACCGGCTCAGGCTTAAGATGATAGGTCCTGTCAGCCCGAAATGCGTGAAGAGCATCTCTCCGAATTCTTCTTTAAGCTTCTTACCGCTTACCCATACAATTGCTTTGACATTCTTTAAACTGAGTCCCTGAAGTCGTTGTGCCAGATCACCTTCCGTTTCAACTGGCACAAGTGCAGGGTGTGGAGTCTCAATGGTGTGGCCTGCTTTTTTAGCCATCCGGTAACCGTCGCCGGTAGATCCTGTTGCAGGATAAGAACAGCCACCGGTACATAAAATAACTTTTCCGCAGGTAATATTTATAGTTTTTCCTTGTGCATTGACCAGAAGTCCTTTTATTTCGCCCCCGATGGTTATCAATCGTTCAACCTGATGTCCGTACCTGATCTCGACATAATTCTCTTGCACCCATTTCAGGAGCGCTTTTACCACATCAGCAGAATTGTTGGAGACAGGAAATACTCTGCCGCCCCTCTCTACAATGGTTTCTGTTCCATATTTTTCAAGTAAACGAATGATATCAGCGGTGAAAAAAGTGGAAAAGGCATGTTTCAGAAAGCGGGAATTGGGATAAATATGATCAAAGAACTCGCTTTGTGGAGCATTATTGGTTATGTTGCAACGGCCCTTTCCGGTGATCAGCAATTTCCTGCCGGCCCGTTCCATTTTCTCTAACAGCAATACTTTCCCTCCGAGTCCGGCAGCCCTGCCGGCTGCGATCAGCCCTGCAGCTCCTGCACCCACGACAACAACATCGTATTCACTCATGAAATGGTCGATAGTTAAGAAACCAAAGGTACAGCTTCTTTTTTTAAGCCATGCAGCAAAGCTATCATTGGGTCATTCCCCCTCCCTCTTGGGGGAGGGGGTCAGGGGGTGGGGTCATTAAGACTGTTACATTACACATTGAAAATCATCTGTAAAGCAAAAACACTGTGGGTTTTTTATTAAGGTCAGGCTTTTTCTTTTTCCATTCCTTTACTGACAGTGTAACAATACTCTCTTCAGGTGTTGTCAGTGAGGTGGCAAGGCAAAGCAATGTTGATTCATTGCATGTTTCAATAATGGTCTGGAAAAGCTGAAGGTTCCGGTAAGGTGTCTCTATAAAGATCTGTGTCTGGTTCTTTATATTTATATCCTTTTCGATTTCCCTGATGCGCTTTATCCGGGCTTGTTTATCAATTGGCAGGTAACCATGAAATACGAACTCCTGCCCGTTGAATCCGGAAGCCATCAATGCAAGCAACAGGGAAGAGGGGCCAATTAGCGGAACCACTCTGATTCCTGATTCGTGAGCCAGAAGCACTATCAATGAACCGGGATCAGCCACACATGGGGCGCCTGCTTCTGAAATTATCGCGGCATCCTGCCCATTTAACAGGGGTCCAAGAAATGCAGTTGCATCGGTTAAATTGCTGTGTTCATTATAAAGAGTGAAAGTCAGGGTATCAATATCAATCTCCGGACAGATTTTCTTCAGAAAACGCCTGGCAGTCCTTAGTTCCTCTACAATAAAATACTTTATCCTGCGGATGATTTCTCTGTTTGCCGGGGGGAAAACATTTCCGGCAGGACTTTCCCCCAGAAATGATGGGATCAGGTATAATGTTCCTCTGCTCATTTTATCCAAGGTAAATGATCCAGGTCCACATTTCCACCCGAGAGAATCACCCCGACCTTTTTGCCTTTCAAATCAATTTTACCACTCATCAAAGCTGCGACCGGAACTGCAGACGAGGTTTCAATGAGAATCTTCATCCTTTCCCATATCAGTCGCATCGCCTGGATAATGCTTTCTTCAGAAACAGTAATAATGCTTTCAACATATTCAAGGATAATTGGAAATGTAAGACTTCCCAGAGAAGTCCTCAGCCCGTCGGCAATGGTGTCGGGATTTATGGATGGCACAAACTTCTTTTGGGTGAATGATAACCAGGCATCATTGGCTTGTTCAGGCTCGGCAGCAATAACTTTAGTCTTTGGAGAAAAATAACTTGTAGCGAGGGCCGTC
>CAZUYY010000566.1:1050-2279 GCA_964624935.1 uncultured Prolixibacteraceae bacterium | reverse complement strand
TGTGGCCTTAAATATGGTGGCGCCTGGTTCATCTATCCTGTTTTTCAGTAGTTCCACGTTCATTGAAGTATCTTCTGATGCAATCACTAATTGTGCGCCTTTGAAAAGGGGCAGGTACATCTCCATCTCAGCGATATCAAAAGAAATAGTAGTCACAGCAAGTAAAATATCCTTTGAAGTTACCTCCAGAGATCTGATCATTGAGCAGAGCAGGTTGATCAAAGAATGATGTTTTATTTGGACACCTTTTGGTTTACCTGTCGAACCGGAAGTATAAAGAATATAAGCAATGTTATTTGAATTTCCATATCCCGGATTACCGGAAGATTCGCCGGAATAGTCCTCTTTGTCATCTAAAAGTATAATCCTTGCTTCAGTCTCGGGCAGGGACCCGGTCATGGATGACTCGGAAACCAGGATAATTGGCCTCGCATCATCGAGGATAAGTCCCAGCCGGGCCTTTGGATAGATAGGATCGAGTGGAAGATACGTGGCGCCACTCTTCGATATGGCCAACAATGTAACAACCATCTCAATGCTTCTGTGCAGGCACATCGCGACAATGGTTCCTTCCTTTGCTCCCTGTTTTACAAGGGATTGGGCCAACCGGTTTGCCTTTGCATTGAGTTCTGAATAGGTTAATTTCTTATTTTCAAAAACTACCGCGGTAGAATCCGGCGTTTTGAGCACCTGTTCTTCAAAAAGATTATGAATACATTTTCCCCGGGGATAATCGACCTGCGTGTTGTTCCACTCATTGATCATGAGTTTGTGCTCCTTTTCGGTAAGTAATGGAATGGCATTGACGTTCAGGGATGCATTCTCAGCGATCGCATGAAGGATTGTCATGAAATGTCCCGACATCCGGGCAATCGTTTCTTCACTGAAAAGATCAGTATTATATTCAAAAGCACAATCAAGTTCTTGTCGGTAATCATTTACCGTCAGGGTTAGATCGACCTGGGACGCTACACGCTCACCATGAATCAACCGTAATTCAGTCCCGGAAACATCTATTTCATTCGGAAAACCGTTAAGATAGTTAAAAAGCACCTGGAATAATGGGTTTAGATTCATGCTTCTTTTTACCTTTAATTCTTCCACCAGATGCTCTACAGGAATTTCCTGATTCTCATAGGCCGAAAGAAACTTTTGAGTTGTATTCCTCACAAAATCTGAGAACAACAACTCCTCAGAGAAAGTAAACCGTATCGGCAGTGTGTTTATAA
>CAZUYY010000566.1:0-1040 GCA_964624935.1 uncultured Prolixibacteraceae bacterium | reverse complement strand
AAATACGCCTGTCATGTATTCAAGTTCCGGGTACATCCGGTTTGCAACCGGAAATCCCAGGACAAAATCCTCTTGTGAAGAATAACGGTAAAGTAAAACAGCAAATGCACTTAAAAGGGGTATGGATAAACCGGTTCCTGCTCCCTTACTTAATGTGACCAGTTTTTCTTTAAGGTCGGGAGCTATGGAAAAATGATATTCCTTTCCATGGAAACTCGCCTTTTTAGGACGGGGAAAATCAAGTGGAAGTTGCAAAATATCCGGTACTCCCGAAAGTTCGGCTTTCCAGAATTCAAGCTGATTTTTATATTCCGGTCCCGTTACCCACTTATTCTGAAACAGCGCAAAATCGGTATAGCTTACCGGGATCACAGGCAGATTGACGGTCTGATATTTTAGCAAAGAATCGTATACTTGCCTGATCTCGTCCATGAAAATACCAAGAGAAATTGCATCAGAGATAATATGATGAATATTGATCAGGAAGATAAACTCCTGTTTCCCGGTCTTTAAAAGTTGAAAGCGGAAAAGTGGTCCGGTTTCCAGGTTGAATTTAAAACTGGCATTGTCAAAAGAATACTGCCGGATCAGTGCTGGAATATTTTCTTTTGTTTCTTTTTCAAGCTCCTCCACAGATAGATTAGCCGGAAATGACGGTAGCACCTTCTGAACAGGTTCTCCATCGGCCTCAGGGAAGATAGTCCTGAAGGATTCATGCCGTCGGATTAAAAAGTCGAGGGTTTCCTCAAGAACTTCAATATCCGGATCTCCTGTTATCCTGTAATCCAGAGGAATATTGTAAGCAGTCATTTCAGAATTCAATTTTTCCATGTACCATATTCTTCGCTGGGAGGAGGAAA
The DNA here is from genome assembly GCA_964624935.1 of uncultured Prolixibacteraceae bacterium. Lineage (GTDB taxonomy): Bacteria > Bacteroidota > Bacteroidia > Bacteroidales > FEN-979 > FEN-979. The sequence goes on along the minus strand of CAZUYY010000566.1, from coordinate 180 downwards.
GCGGAAACACATCCCTGCCGGAATCTGACTTCGGTATTGAATGCTTGTTGTCGTCCGCCTTACGATTGGATTGTTGATCAAAATAAGTAAGCAATCCGGAAATTGTGAGCCTGTTAAAAATGATCCGGAATGGGATCTCAACATTGAATTCCTTTTTAATCCTTGTAATGAGTTGAGTTG
>CAZUYY010000565.1:0-2281 GCA_964624935.1 uncultured Prolixibacteraceae bacterium | reverse complement strand
TATTACCCATTTATTTTACAGGTTCTTATTTTTTATTTAAACATAGTAAATTTTATGTCTTCGGACTAAGTATGTTTTTTCTGAATCTTTTACCGGTTCTGCAACTGATCCCTGTCGGAGGCGCAATCATGGCAGATCGTTATTTTTATATTCCTTCAGTCGGATTGATGCTTTGTTTTTCATCCGGCTTTCTGGAAATTCAGAACATTAAAATCAGATATGGTTTATTTATAACATTTGTTCTACTTCTTTCAAGTCTGTCGTTTTTGCGTTGCATGGTTTGGAAAGACAGCCTGACGCTATGGGATGATGTGATCAGTAAATATAATTACGCTCAGATTGCTTATTACAATCGTGCCACTGCTTACAGGAGTCTCGTTCAATGGGACAAGGCAATAGCCGATTACTCAAAGGCTATTGAGATTGACCCGCACTATGCACCGACGATTGCCACCGATCGTTGCTTTAATATCTGCCTTATGGCATATGTTGATCGTGGCGCTGCTTATGGCAGTACCGGGCAGCAAGAAAAGGCAATAAACGATTTCGACAAGGCAATCGAGATTGCTCCAAAATATGCCACAGCTTATTATAACCGGGGATTTGTGCACTTTTCATTCAGGCAGTGGGACCAAGCAATAGCCGATTATTCTAAAGCAATTGAAACAGATCCGAATTATAAGGAGGCTTATGCCGACCGTGGCAATACCTATTGTGAGCTTAAACAGTGGGACAATGCGATAGCTGATTACTCCAAGGCGATCGAAATTGACTCAAAAAATGTAATTGCGTATTCCAACCGTGGTAATTGTTACACTAAACTGGGTCAATGGGATAAGGCAAGTATAGATTTTTCCAAAGCGGTGGAGATGGATCCAAAAAATTCAGTCGATTATTATTATCTTGGCAATTGTTATCTGAATCTGGAGAAATGGGATCAGGCAATTGTCAATTATTCCAAAGCGATTGAAATTGACCCGAATAATTCACATGCCTATTCCAACCGTGGAATTGCTTATGGGAGTCTGGGGCAGTTTGAAAAAGCATTGGACGATTTCTCCAAGGCTATTGAGATTGATCCGTATAATATCAGTGCATATTCCAACCGTGAAATGACCTATAGGAAATTGCACAGTAAAGAATAGGCAACATAAATTGAATATTCAAAGAAATCACTTTCATCCCATTGGTTTATTCCATTTTTAAGGTATGTAATCACGGCTACGCGGTATTGTACCCATAGCTTGTGAAAGAAAACAAGGCCGTAGGCTTCCTAGTCTAAGATCATTGTGAAACGGGGCAGGTCGGAATCGTCATTAAGCTGTTGTAGCCCCAATGCCGATTAGGTGAGAAGCAAGAATATCCTGATGATTGCGTTGTGATGGAACGATCGGAACAGAATCCATGCTTACAATTTCGATTTTTTTAAGGGTACCCTTCTTTATGTGATAACGTGAAGCTCCGACAGTACCCCCAAGAAGTCTGGCAACATCAACTATGGAATAATATTTACTGATCAACTTTTTTGCATCCGCAAGCATCTCATCTGTAAGCTTATACGCATCCCCACGCCTCTCTTACTTATTGAAAAACCAATCTGTATCTTCTCCCGTAATGTCTTTGCATAACACTGCATATTTCGGTTGCTCACACATAAATCCCTTCCCAAGTCAATAGTAAAACAGAGTCCGGTTACGATAAGGTTGTCTATAATATATCGGTAACTATTAAGATCGTTCTTCTCATGACAATAAATCAGAGAACCATTATGAAGATATTAACCAAAATCAACAAGTTCAAAAAGCCCACATTCGAATTTATTAACTTTGTCGTTTGTGGAAATATCGGAAGTTGCATTTGCATGTTGCTTTTTTAAGCATAATTGCGACTTCCTGTTTTACGAAACAAGTGTTGTAACTTTTTGGTCTGTAATTATCAGGTCAGGAGTTTTGAAATTGCAAACCAGATATTTACATAAATTTTCAACGTTGATTACTTCACGTGAAATTTAAGCTCTATTTGACAAGACCTTTCAGCATGGCAAGAAAGTCATTAAAAATTATCTTATATATATATCTATTTATGTCATTTTTATATTATTTGGCGTGCATTGTTAGGTTAAACAGCATAACAAATTCAAATAACAAATTATATTTCATTTTATTACATTTTACGGCTTTCCGCTATTGCACAATTGATATTTTTAATATATCTTTGATGTCATTGTATACTAAAAACGGGATAAAATTGCACATTTTAAGAATACAGTCAAAACACTTTA
>CAZUYY010000564.1:0-2292 GCA_964624935.1 uncultured Prolixibacteraceae bacterium | reverse complement strand
ATAATCTTTATAAACATCAATTTCCTCTGAAAGGTTACCAAGAAATTGGGAAACACTTTCATTTTGCAACCCAGAGATTTTTGACCCGGTAATGATCTCTTTTCTTGATTTTGGACTTTTACGAAAATAAACATCCGAGGTGGTTTCAGTAAGAAATATAGGGAGAAAAGATTTCCCCGACAGGGTAGAAGTGTCAATATAATTAAATACGAAGTCAAAAGGCTTGAGAAGTTTCCTGTTTTTAAACTTATCCGTAATGTTGTTGGCATCGATCTCAATTTTAGTGTAGGCATGGTATTGGTAAGATCCGAATGACTGCATGCTGTTCTTATCTCTGTTTTGTAATATTTTATTAAGAATGACTTCTGCTGGATTTCCTGTATAATGAATAGTGATTTCCGGAAGCAGGATTTTATTCTCTGCCATTAACAGGTCGATATTCTGGAACTGATGTTTCAGGATCCTTTGGGTTATCGTTTTGTACCCCATTAGTGAAAACCGGATGGAGTCGCCTTTTGTATTTACTTCTAAGGCATACCTTCCGTCGAAATCAGTGAGTGTCCCATCGGTTGTTCCGGGAATGATAATATTGACAAACGGCAGGGGGGCACCGGTTGCGGAGTCCTTTATATTTCCCATGATCTTGGTAAGCTGCGGAAAAGCAGTGAAGGGAAGAGTCAGAAAAAGAAATGACCAAATAAATCCCTGGAAGTGAAGCCTGGAAAAGATTGATAAGAATTCATGAATTTTATTTTTTGCAAATATCATTCTGCGGCTGTCAGATAATGCCTTCCCTGAGTATGTCATGTAAATGCAGGACTCCGAGATATCTGTCTTTCTCTGTAACGAGCAATTGTGTGATATTATTTTTTCGCATCATGGAAAGGGCATCAATCACAAGTGTATTAGGAGCAATAGTTTTTGGGGAGGTAGTCATAATATCCCTCGCAGTGATCTTCCCGAAGTCCGTTGTTTTTTCAAGCATTCTGCGAAGGTCGCCATCCGTGATAATGCCTTTTAATTGATCCTTGTCTAAAACGGCCGTTGTACCTAACCTCTTGGACGATATTTCCAGAATTATCGTCTTTATGTTATCGGTGATCTGGACTTTTGGAACCTGGTTATTTATATACAGGTCGGCAACTCTTAAGTACAATTGTTTTCCAAGTGCTCCTCCTGGATGCAGTTTGGCAAAATCACTGGTCGTAAAACCGCGGCGCTCAATCAAACAAACTGTAAGCGCATCTCCCATTACCATTTGTGCTGTAGTACTCGATGTGGGTGCAAGATTATTCAGACCTGCTTCTTTTTTTACAGTCGTATCGAGAATATAATCAGCTTGTTTAGCAAGGTAGGAACGTGGATTCCCGACAATTGCAATGAGTGAACTTCCAAAAACCTTAAGTAGCGGAATAAGGATCCTGATCTCCGGCGTTTCACCGCTCTTGGAAATACAGATAATAATATCTTCCTTTTGAATGGTTCCCAAATCGCCATGAATGGCATCCGCTGCATGCATAAAAATAGAAGGTGTCCCTGTCGAATTCAGGCTTGCTACCAGTTTTGCTCCAATGATTGCGCTTTTCCCGATCCCTGTCACAACTACCCGGCCTTTCGAATGATAGATCAGCTCAACACATTTTACAAAGTCATCATTGATGCTATTGGCAAGGGCTGCAATTGCTTTCCCTTCTTCTTTTATTGTCCTTATTGCAATTTCTTTTATCGATTTATTTTCCTTCAATGTTTTTTTTTTAAAATTTTGTTTTCATTTTTGAGTTTTGTAGTATATTTGTATTAGAGGCCACTGCTGATGTTAAAAAAGTTACGATCAATTAGACAAAAATACTAAAATTAAGTAGAGTACAAAATGGCTGCCAGGAAGGACGATTACAAACTATATGAAGTACTGAAAAAAGTTTTTGGATTCGACAGTTTTAAAGGGAATCAGGAAGCCATCATTAACAATGTACTTCAAAATAAGGATACCTTCGTTATCATGCCAACGGGAGGAGGTAAATCACTTTGTTATCAGCTTCCGGCACTCATCAAAGAAGGAACAGCCATAATCATTTCTCCTTTGATAGCACTGATGAAAAATCAGGTTGATTCCATCCGGAGTTTCGGAACCGAAACCAAAGTCGCTCATTTTATGAATTCATCGCTTACAAAGCAGGAGATAGCTCAGGTTAAAGAGGACATTGTTTCCGGTGAGACCAAACTGCTTTATGTGGCTCCTGAAACAATAACAAAAGAGGAAAATATGAAAGTGAAACCAAATCGGAAGCAAAA
>CAZUYY010000563.1:0-2303 GCA_964624935.1 uncultured Prolixibacteraceae bacterium | reverse complement strand
GATTGTACGATCTTCAGGTTTTCATCAATGATGACGACTCCGGAGACCAGCTTCTGAAGCGTTGCCGACATGGTTTCGCTGGCTTCTTTCTCGGTCTCCTGCTCATGCCTCGCTTTTTCTTCCGATTCCTTCAGGGCAGCCTGGGTACTGGCCAGCTTTTCATTGGCTGCCCGCAACGATTTAATGTACTCCTGCCGGTTTTGTGTACTGTAAATATGACACATGTCGGTGGTGGCCAGGCCCTGTGCAATGGCAATTGCAAATTCCCGGCAGGAAGAATAACCACAGGATTCACATCCTGTCTCATTCTCCATCTGGTTCTCCTTGCCTATTGTACGCAGGATATCGCTGACGTTCTCTTCGGAAGGATCAGGAAGCCGCTGATCATCGGCAACAAACTGGCGGGAGAGGTCAAGACTACTGAATTCTTTGATCTCCTCTTTCCATGTCTTAAGATCAAAATCTTTCAGGCGCTTATTGGCATAATCGGTGACCAGTGTCCGTCTCAGGAACTTTTCCCCGCCATGGGAAGTACCCGGCCCCATCAGGCAACCTTCATTATAAAAAATGTTGAAATGACGCTGGATCATATCAATGCGTGAATCGAATTCTTTCACGGCATCCAGCATATTATTCCGGCCCTCGGTGGAAATGATCCTGCCTGTCAGCAGATCCTGACTCAGGCCGGCTGCCTGTATGATCCCTTCGCTGAGAGGATAAAGTGACCCTTTATTTCCAAATGGAGGGTCAAACTCGGAAAATTCAAGCTGGCTTTCACGGATGTTAAACTCATCGAATAACTGCCTCAATTCCGTAAAAGTCAAAACCGAATCTATCTTTGAAACCCCGTCAAACCGCAGCGCCTCATCCTTAGTGGCGATGCAGGGACCAATGAATACCACCTTCACATCCTTCCCGTATTTTTTCCTCACCGTCCTCGCCGTAGCGATCATAGGACTGACAATGGGAGAAAGGTTATTGATCAGCTCAGGATAAAACTTCTCAATAAAGGAAACCACGGCCGGACAGTTAGCCATAATATAGTATTTCCCATGGAAATCCTCCAGCAACTTTTTATACTGCTCAGCCACAAGATCGACGCCAAACGACACCTCGTTAACATAGGTGAACCCCAGATGCCTGATCATCTCCACGAACTTCCGGTAATCGGTAATATCGCTGAATTCACCCGATATGGTGGGATCGCATATAGCGGCGATCTTACCTCCTGATTTCAGCAGTTCCTTGGTTTCCCCGATCGAACTCCGGTAAGTAATTGCAGCCGGAGAACATGCCCTGAAACAGCTCCCGCACCCGATGCATCGTTCCGGCAGAATAGACGGAAATTCCGTCTTCGCATCCACCCGTATAGCCTTTACCGGGCAAATCCGCACACACGCATAGCACCGTATGCAATCCTTCTGAATTATTTGAAAAAGAGGTTCAGTCATATTATCTGGCAGTATAACTTGTAGAAATCAGTGCATCAACAGCAAAATTAACTAAATTCTTTTAAAAATGTCTGACCGTTTCCAGTCCATGTGAACAAAAACACCTTATCTTTATGCACGTCAAGACCACGAAGCTTTTTTATTTTTTACCCTAATGATGGAAGGTTCAATGAATTAATCTTCAACTATTGAGACGATTTCTATTCATACTGTTTTTTAGCCTTTCCATCATCTTTCAGGGGAGCGCACAAACATTGACCACAGTGGGAACTGATTTCTGGATTGCCTTCCCTCCAAACTCCACTTACACTGCCACGCTAACAATATACATTTCTTCCACTGTTGCCACGAGCGGAAATGTAACTTCCGCCTATCCGGGCGTGAACCAAGCCTTCACTGTGACTCCGGGTATTGTTACACAGGTTACTGTTCCTCCCGGGGTTGCACTCCAGAGCGGAATTGAAAATAAAGGGATCGAGGTCACCTCAAATGACCCGATAGCGGTGTACGGATTGAACGCGTATGCCGCCACGACCGATGCCTATCTTGCAATACCTGTTGCTGCGCTGGGGACAGATTACAGGATCGTTTCTTACCCATCCAGCTTAACCTCGTATCCTTCAGATTTAAGCGTTGTCGCCACACAGGATGGTACAATATTGACGATCTTCGATCACCAGGGAGATTCTACTTTTACCGTTGACCTGAACACGGGGCAGACTTACATGTTGAAAGCAAATGGTTTGGGAAAAGATGAAACAGGATCAAGGATTCAATCGAATTATCCGGTTGGTGCATTCGGATCGGTGACACTTGTTGATATTCCAAACAGTTCCTGCCAGGCAGCAGACT
>CAZUYY010000562.1:0-2304 GCA_964624935.1 uncultured Prolixibacteraceae bacterium | reverse complement strand
TTAATGCTGCAGCGGAACGAAAACTAAAAAACCGTAAAGTATTTGACTGTGAGCATATGTTGTTCAGGAAAAGCGATGTGGATATGATCCGGTCATTTTCAGATTATATTGAACATTTTGATTTTGACAGATTTATAAAATGACTGTCAATGTCACAGTTATTCCAAATTAGGAAAAGATTTTTACCAAGGCAGATGGAACAATTTTAAAGACACTTATTGTTTTATAAAACAGGAAAATATGGTTAACATTCAACCACAATATTCAGATATCATCTTCTACACCTCCCCCGAAGGCAAAGTAAGCATTGAAGTGATTTTTAATGATGAAACTTTCTGGTTAAACCAAAAGCGTATGGCAGAGCTTTTCGGTGTGGAAGTGAATACGATAAACTATCATCTGAAAGAAATTTTCAAAAGTGGTGAGCTTCAAGAAGTCTCAACTATTCGAAAAATTCGAATAGTTCAAAATGAGGGCACCCGTAACATTCCACGCAATATTGATTTCTACAATCTCGATGCAATCATTGCCGTAGGTTACAGGGTTAACTCGTATCAGGCAACCCAGTTCCGTATCTGGTCAACCAAAACCCTCAGGGAGTTTATCATTAAAGGATTTGTATTGGATGACGAACGACTGAAACAGGGGAAACGATTCGGCAAAGATTACTTTGATGAGCTCCTGGAACGTATCAGGGATATTCGTGCCAGTGAAAGGCGTTTTTACCAAAAAATCACGGATATTTACCAACAGTGCAGCATCGATTACAATAAAGATGCGGAAATCACTCAGACCTTTTTCAAAACTGTTCAAAACAAACTGCATTGGGCGATCATCGGAAAAACCGCATCACAAATAATAGCTTCACGAGCAAATGCGACCTTGCCACATATGGGGTTAACAACTTGGAAAAATGCGCCACATGGCAAGGTCATGAAAACAGATGTATCTATTGCAAAAAACTATTTGGGCGAGGAAGAAATCAGCAGTTTGAACAGAATTGTAAACATGTATCTCGATTATGCTGAAAATCAGGCTTCCCGTCAAATTTCGATGAAAATGGCTGATTGGGTGAAAAAACTAGATGCTTTTTTGCAGTTCAACGAATACCATATCCTGAAAGACTCAGGGACCGTGTCGCATGAAGTGGCCAAAAAATTAGCCGAGCAGGAATATGAGAAATATAGGATCGTGCAGAATCAGTTATATGAATCAGATTTTGACAAAGAGGTAAAAAAAATTGTCGATAAAAGCAGCTCAGGAAAAGGGAAGAATAAGAAATAAATGTGGATGGAACGGTTTGCGTTAACAGCATTGTCGAAGTGGTAAAAGTCAAAGTCCAGGAAGCCTTTGATCATCCAGGGTGCCAGACAGGTGGGGAAAACCTGGCTCATGAAGGAATTTGGCAGAAGAGAATATGAATAATTTTGTATTGGCCTTAGGTCAGGAACAGTTTTATGAACTGCTTAAGTGGTATCATTTTGTAACGTTTACTGGTATCAGTTTATATTAAGGTCGATGGCTCGGAGAAGGTAGTCGATGTAACAGAAATACAGATAATGGGACTTGGTGAAATAAAAAAAGCGACTGGTGATGGGGAATTATTCCCCTCTTAAAATAAAAAAACATTTATGTAACTATGCCGCTCCGTTGGAGCGGGTAAAACTTGAACCCTCCTTTATAGCTACGAAAACACCGCTCCGCTGGAGCGGTTATTATGTGAACTCTCCTTTATCAACGAGAGAATGGACATAATATGTGTAAGACAATATTTGGTTTAAGGTAGGAATTCTGCTACTTTTGAGTGGGTCAATCAGGATGGAGTATTTCATGTGGTTAATTTGTTATAATATTTAAAGACATGATAAACAGAGAAATAAGATTTGGAATAGTTTTAATATTGTTAATAAGCATGTCCTCGTGTAGAAACAATAGCGACTTTCCTAGCTGTTATTTTATCCAAAGTAAAAGATTAATAGTAACGTCATTTGGCGAAAAAATTAAAATCATTTCATATGGTTATCATGACAATTTAACAGATAAAGATACTTGTTTTAATATCGAAATTAATCCACCGCAAGATAGTATTAATCTAATGCTCGCTTTTCGACGCAATTTTCATCTTTCTTTTGATAGTATTTATTTAGAATCTACAGCTTTTGGTTTGTCCATAACAACTGTTGATAAAGATGGGCTATATTCTGAATATCATCATGATTGGCTTAAATGCAATGTAAAGTCTGATGTATTAAAAATCCCATTTATGGTTTTATAATATAAAGTGAAAGAAGTAAAGCAATTAAA
>CAZUYY010000561.1:0-2312 GCA_964624935.1 uncultured Prolixibacteraceae bacterium | reverse complement strand
TTTATTCCGAAGAAATTTGCAGGGCCTGCTTCGTCTATGTATTTCTTTTCTTTAGCATCCAGGAAAAGAGCAGAAGCATAACCTTCTGCGTGAGAACGTTCGCTGGCACGGAGGCTGGCAGCATAATTTCCGCCGACCTTGATGGTTCCGGTTCCCAGTGGTGCAGCACGATCGTAATCCCTGACGATCTGCATTTTCACAGGGTTGAATCCTTCTTTAAAATAAGGACCAACCGGGCCGACAAAGACAAGGAACAGGAACTCTTTTGTGGGTTTTACACCGACCTCGGCACCCGTCCCGATGAGCAGTGGGCGAATATATAATGAGGCGCCCTCACCATAAGGCGGAACATACTTAATATTCAGTTTGACAGCCCTGATAATGGCTGCACGGAACATTTCTGCAGGAATTTCAGGCATCATCAAGCCGTCAGCCGAACGGTTAAGTCTTTTCCCGTTTTCATCCAGACGAAAGATGCGGACTTTCCCATCGACCCCGGTAAATGCTTTCAGACCTTCAAAAGCTTCCTGCCCATAATGAAGACAGGTTGCAGCCATGTGCATGGTAATGTATTCCGAATCAGATACCTCCAATCCCCCCCATTTTCCGTGTGCATAGTTACAACGGATGTTAAAATCGGTCTTAAAATAACCGAATGGTAATGCTTTCCAATCAATTGCAGTCATATATTCTTAATGTTATGTTTGTTATCAGCAGATTTAGTTGAAAGACCCTGTAAAATTAGAATTTTTATTTGACACAGGGAAGAAATGTGAAGAAAAATTCAGCCTTGATTCCCGTCATTTTGTCATATATACAAGCTATGGCACTTGGTTTGATACCGGGCAGCCTTGCTAATCTCAAATAATCTATAACTATGCAAAAAGGAACGATCAATGTCCAGACGGAAAATATATTTCCGATCATAAAAAAATTCCTCTATTCAGATCATGAGATTTTTCTCAGGGAACTTATCTCCAATGCTGTCGATGCAACACAGAAATTAAAGACCCTTGTATCCCTTGGAAAATACAATGGCGATGTGAGCGATATCACAATTGAAGTTTCCGTTGATAAAAAGAAAAAGACCCTCACAGTTAAAGATAAAGGGATCGGGATGACGGCTGAAGAAGTTGATAAATACATTAATCAGATCGCCTTCTCCAGTGCAGAAGAATTTGTCAAGAAATTCAAGACAAAATCAGAATCGGAACTCAATGCCCTGATCGGACATTTCGGATTAGGATTTTACTCCACGTTTATGGTTTCCGATAAGGTGGAGATTTTCTCGAAGACCTATAAAAAAGGAGGGGAAACCAAAGCCGTTCACTGGGAATGCGACGGAAGTCCGGAATATTCCATGGATGAATCTGACAAGAAAGACCGTGGGACTGAGGTGGTTCTGCATCTATCGGATGAATCTAAAGATTACCTTGAAGAATACAAAGTTCTTGAATTGCTAAAGAAGTATTGTAAATTCCTTCCTGTTCCTATTCGTTTCGGAAATGAGAAGCATTGGGAAAAAGTTGAAGGAGAAAAAGATGCCGATGGAAAAGACAAGGAAATTGAAGTTGAAAAGCCGAGGATCATAAACAATACCAATCCTCTCTGGAAACAAAAACCGGCTGATCTTAAGGATGAGGATTACAAAAAGTTTTACAGGGAACTTTATCCTTATAATTTCGAAGATCCTCTTTTCCAGATCCATCTTAACGTCGATTACCCTTTCAACCTGACCGGTATCCTTTATTTTCCTAAGGTTAAAAAAGCTTTTGAGGTACAGAAAGATAAGATTCAATTATACTGTAATCAGGTCTTCGTGACCGACACGGTGGAAGGAATAGTCCCTGATTTCCTTACCCTCCTGCACGGAGTGCTTGATTCACCTGATATTCCTTTGAACGTTTCGAGGAGTTTCCTACAGAGTGATCCTAATGTAAAAAAGATCTCCAATCACATTACAAAAAAAGTAGCCGATAAGCTGGAGGAATTATTCAAGGAAAACCGTACCGATTTTGAAGCAAAATGGGATGATATCAAAGTGTTCATTCAATATGGCATCATCTCAGAACCGAACTTTTATGACCGGGCTAAAAAATTCTGCCTGTTGAAAAACACCGAAGGAAAGTATTTTACTTTTGAGGAATATGAGAAACTTGTAAAAAAGTCACAGAAGGATAAAGACGGAAACCTGATCTATCTTTACACAAATAATGTTAACGAACAATACAATTTTATCGAACCTGTAAAGGAACGTGGCTACGATGTTCTGCTTATGGATGGCGTGATTGATGCACATTTTATAAATACGC
>CAZUYY010000560.1:0-2328 GCA_964624935.1 uncultured Prolixibacteraceae bacterium | reverse complement strand
CTGCGCCCAGGTTGAGCGGTTCCTGAAGATAAGGACTACAGAAAGTGTTATCAACACAAACGGGGATGTTTTGCCGGTGTGCAATTTCACAGATCGCAGGGATATCGGAAATTTCTATTGTCGGGTTGGCAGGAGTCTCGAGGTAGATCAGCCGGGTATTCGACCGGATGGCTTTTTTTACCTGATCAAGGTGGGTTGTATCAATGTAGGTGGATTCAACACCAAACTTCGACCAGGTACCTTCAATAATGCTTCTGGCAGGGCCATATACAGCGTTATGGCTCACAATATGAGCCCCTTCGCCAAGCAGGGTCATATATATGACATTCACTGCACTCATACCTGAAGATGTTCCGATGCCCCCGAAACCGTTCTCAAGAAGAGCAACGGTTTTTTCAAGATCCGCTATGGTCGGATTGCCAATACGGGTATAAATGTATCCATCACTTTCACCTGAAAAACATTTTGCACCTTCTTCTGCAGTTTCGAATGAGAATGTGGAGGTCTGGTAGATCGGGGTTATCACGCTTCCCAAAGGATCGTGACTGCCAATACCATGTACGAGTTTGGAATTAAATCCTGATTTTTTTTGGCTCATAGAATAGTAGTTTTGATTTTTATATGATTAAGATTAATATCCAAAACGATATCCTATACCGGATTCCGTATTTAACAGTTTTGGCCTTACGGGGTCGTCTTCTATTTTTTTTCGGAGCTGCGCAACAAAAACCCTCAGGTACTGGGTTTGTTCAATGTACCCCATACCCCAGACTTCTCTTAGAAGATACTGATGTGTCAGCACCCTGCCTTCATTTTTAGCAAGGAGTGCCAATAAGGAAAATTCGGTGTGGGTAAGTTTTAATATTTTGTCATTCTTACGGGCAATGTGATTGGTTAAATCGATGGATAATGTTTCAAACTCTAATGTTGGTTTGTCGGATATGCCTTGATTCTGGCGGATGACAACCCGTATCCGTGCAAGCAGCTCCCCGGTGTGAAAGGGTTTGGTGAGGTAATCATTGGCCCCATTGTCGAGGGCATGGATGATGTCCTCTTCTGAATCACGGACGGAAAGGATAATGATTGGTTTCTGGTACCATTCACGCAGTTCTTTAATGATGTCAAGTCCATCGGCATCCGGCAAACCCAGATCGAGAAGAATCATGACCGGTTGCACAGAAGCTGCAAGCGCCATTCCTTCTTTTCCGGTGGATGCTTCTGAAACCTTATAATTATTGGCAGTAAGCGTGATATTAAGCAAACGACGAATTTGCACTTCGTCATCAATAATCAATATAGTTTCTTCGCTGGTCATCAAACATTTCTTAATATCAGCTCATTTTTGATATTTCAACGGGGATCCTGATCGTAAATATCGCACCCCCATTTTGCCGGTTGCCGGCGATTATCGTTCCACCATTCGCTTCCACAAAACCTTTTACAATTGACAATCCTAAACCGGTTCCTCCGGCTTTAGCATCTTTTCCACGATAAAATTTATTAAATACAGATGAGACTTCCGATTCCGGGAAACCTGTTCCCCTGTCCATGACCATGATTGACAGAAAGCCATTATCGTAAAAGAACTTGATCCGGATCCTGGTTCCTCCGGGCGCATTCTGAGTTGAATTAAGTACGAGATTATAAAGTACCTGTTCGATAAGCCCATAATCAATTTTAACGAGCGGCATACCGGCAGGAATGACTGTTGATAGTTTAAAAGGCTGCAACTCTTGTCTGAGACTTTCGGCTATGCTGTTCGCCAGGTCATGAACATCGCACCAGTCGGGACGGGGAGTTATGAGTCCTGATTCGAGTCGGGACATATTCAACAGATTCTCGATAAGCCGGTTGAGCCTTATTGAAGCTGTATTAATTTCGGAATATAATTTCTGTTTTGTTTCTTCGGGATAACTCTGTGATAAAAGCGTATCGGAAGCCCCCATAATGGTGGTCACCGGGATCCGTAGTTCATGTGAAATAGAATTGAAAAGTGTTTTATAAAGTTTATCCGATTCATTCAGAATATAGGCATTTTTAGCCTTATCCCGCAGGATCTCACGTTCACATTTGCCGGATATTTGTGATACTAAAGCATCCCAGAATTGTGCTTCACCCTGTGTAAATACATTGGTGTGTCTAACGACAATGACTCCCATGTTGTCATTACTACCGGTCAGGGGATAAAATGTATAATCGGTGGAAGGCAATGTGTCGGTATATTTTCCGGCAATTGAAGAGTGACGGAAAACCCAGGCTGCAATGCTTATTTCGTTTTCTGAAAGCGTAATTTTTGTTTCATTCCGGACCTGCTGATCCAGTTGATTA
>CAZUYY010000559.1:0-2330 GCA_964624935.1 uncultured Prolixibacteraceae bacterium | reverse complement strand
ATCGGAAAAACAGGCGATAAAGAGATCGATTTTGTCTGTGAGCGACAGGGAGAAAAAATATATATCCAATGTGCTTACATGTTGACTGATAACCATACGATTGAACGTGAATTTGGAAACCTTTTGCTAATCAAGGACAATTATCCAAAATTTGTCGTCACAATGGATAATTTCAAGGGTAATACCTATCAGGGAATTATCCATTCGACCTTAAGAGAATTTTTACAAAAGACATTTTGAGTGGCTTGTGAAAAAATACCATAACTGGATATTCCGTCTTAATTGCCCCCCCTTTTACGAAGTATAGTCTGCAGTCTCAATTATCAAGTATCCAGCATCCAGCATCTGCCGTCTGTTGCATCAAAATCCTGTATTACAAATAAGGAATAGGAAAATCATTACTTTTGCAAAGTAAAATTCACGGGGACCGTCATTATTGACGCACCGGCAATGATCATTAACTTATTTTATAAGATGAGATTTAAAAATTTACTGATTGGATTCGTATTATTACCATTTACCAGCTATCTTCAGGTTCTTACAGGGCCGACAGTTTATACAGGAGAAATAACAACAGAAATTCAGGCTGGTAAAGCTTCGTTTGAAAGTTTCTTCCTGGATAAGACCATGCGATTGGATTTGTATCACACAGGGAATGCCAAAGAAGATCATTTTACTATCGATCAGATCGTTTCGGATGGAATTTGGCCCGGAAGCAAGACACAACTGGTTGACAAGCTCAATCTCGGATCATATTACGTCGAAGTTCTTGATGCTGAGACAAAAACCCTGATCTATTCACGTGGTTTTTCAAGTATTTTCGGGGAATGGCAATCGACACCGGAAGCAGAGAAAGAATTTGGAACATTCCATGAATCTTTACGTTTCCCATGGCCTAAAAAGCCTGTATTGGTAATCCTTGAAAAAAGAAATCCGGAGAACAAATTCCAGGAGATCTGGAATACAACTATTGATCCTTTATCACGCCAGGTTAATCCTACCGATATTGTTCCGACACATAAAATCGATATAATCCTTGATAACGGACCCGCAGCCCAGAAACTAGATATCGTAATTCTTGGAGATGGATATTCGGCAAAGGAGATGGAGAAATTCAAGAAAGATGTAACGCGTCTTACGGATGTTTTGCTAAATGCAGAACCCTTCAAGTCCAGAAAAAAAGACTTTAACATCCGGGCCATCGAAACACCTGGTTCGCAGTCGGGAGTTACCAAACCCCAGCCGGGTGTTTTCAAACGTTCTCCTCTTTCCGTTTCCTATGGTATCTTCGGTTCTGAAAGATATGCATTGACATTCGACAATAAAACTGTCAGGAATATAGCTTCTGAAGTACCCTATGACCTTATGATCATCCTGATCAATGAAAAGACATACGGGGGTGGTGGTATTTATAATCTTTTCACTACTGTCTCCGTCGATAATAAATACGCCAGCTACATGATGGTGCATGAATTCGGGCATCACATGGGAGCTCTCGCAGATGAATATTATACCTCTTCCGTTTCTTATGAAGCACAGAAGATCACCGTTGAGCCATGGGAGCCAAATGTTACCGCATTACTTGATAAGGATAACCTTAAATGGAAATCCCTGGTAGAACCCGGAACTCCACTCCCCACGCCATGGAACAAAGAAGCTTTCGATAAATATGGGTATATGGTTCAGAAGGAACGTGACAGTCTCAGGCAGGCAAATGTTCCTGAAAGCGTGATGGAGGATCTCTTCACCCGGCAGTATAACAAGGAAAGCCAGTTTTTCGCAGCAGAAAAATATGCAGATAAAGTCGGCGCCTTTGAGGGTGCGGATTATACACAGAACGGATTGTACCGCCCTCAGCTTGACTGCATCATGTACACCCGTCACATGAAATTCTGTGATGTTTGCAGGAAAAGCCTGGAAAAAGTTATCGACGAATATACCCAATAATCATCCCGGAAGCCGATGTCTCTTGAGGATCCTGTAATAGAAGTTAAAAATGTAGTTAAATCCTTTAAGACTGTTCAGGCAGTCAGGGGTATTAAACTTCGCATCTTCCAGGGACAGTTTGTTGCTTTGCTGGGACCTAACGGAGCCGGGAAAACTACCCTTGTTGAGATGATCGAAGGTATTCAGAAACCCGACCAGGGTGAAATCGACATTCTTGGGAAAAAGTGGAAAGGGAATGAGGATGAATTGCGGAAAGTCATCGGGTTGTCCCTCCAGGAAACCAGGTTCATAGACAAACTTACGGTGCGCGAAACGGTTAAGTTGTTCGCAAGCTTTTTCGAAATTAACGATGCGCGTGTTGAAGAGATTATTTCTACTGTAGG
>CAZUYY010000558.1:0-2335 GCA_964624935.1 uncultured Prolixibacteraceae bacterium | reverse complement strand
TAGATTTTCAATTACCTGGTGTCTGCTCTATTCTTGCCAGCCGTAAGCCAGAACATCTATGATGTGAATTGTTTTCAAAGGCAATTGATGTTTGTCAATGTAAGCTTGCTGATGCATCAGACAGGAAGAATCTGTTGAAACAATATACTCGGCTCCGGTTTCTAAAGCATGCTTAACTTTCTGTTCTGCCATAGCAGTAGAAATCGGCTCAAACTTAACCGAAAAAGTTCCACCGAAACCACAGCATACATCGTTATTTTTCATTTCTATTAACGTGAGCCCCCTGACTTTCGATAAGAGCATACGAGGTTCTTCTCTGATCCCATATTCGCGCAATGCAGCACAGGAATCATGATAAGTCACCACATGGTTGAATTCTGCTCCAACTTCATCAATTTTCAGAACATTCACAAGGAAATCAGTGAACTCAACCATGTTCTTCTTCAATTGTTTGTATTCATAATGCATTGCAGTATTGTGGAACAACCAGGGATAGTAATTTTTAATCATTCCTGCACAGGATGCTGAAGGGCTGATCACAGGCCTGTCATTTGGAAAATCACGAATAAATTTAGCGCCCATATCTTTCGCCTCATCCCAGAAACCACTATTAAATGCCATTTGGCCGCAACAGGTTTGATGTCCATTATAATGGACATCCACACCCAGCTTTTCCAGAATTTTAACCATGTTTAACCCTGTCTGTGGAAAGATCTGATCAATAAAACAGGGAATGAAAATATCTACCAACATAATTTATACAATGAACAAAAATCCAGACCTTAAATGAATTTTCAAAAATACGGATTTAATTCATTCATGAACATCATTAATTGATTTCACATCCTAATGAAACCAGGTCGCTCCAGAATCGGGGATAAGATTTTGTGACGACATCCGGGTTTTCTATTTGAATTTTTCCGGTCAGGATAGCCAGTGGAGCAAAAGTCATTGCCATTCGGTGATCATCATAAGTGCTGATAATCAAATCCTGGGGACATGATATCTTCCCGGCTATGATTTCCAATGCAGGAATCAGATTGCCTGTACTATATGTTTCAGCAGTAATGCCTATCTTTTCATATTCGGTCTTCAAAGCCAGGAGGCGATCAGTTTCTTTAAGCTGAAGGCTCTTTAAACCAGAAAATAAACCGTGCATTCCAAGCATGGCACAAGAAGTGATGACGGCTGGAGCAATATCCGGGTGATCTGAAAAATTAAATTTTAATTCATTTTCCTGCAGTGTATTGGATGATTTTGTCAGGTGTACTCCTCTTTCCGTGAATTCTGTGACGATGTTAAAAGCCCTGAAGATGTCGGTTATGATTGAATCCCCCTGAATGCTATCCTTTGAAAGCCCTTCAAGTTCGAGATCTACCTGATTCGCCAATGCTGCTGCTTCATACCAGAAAGCCGCAGCTGACCAATCAGGTTCGACTATAAAATTGCGAGGTTGATAATCCCCTTCGGGAATGAAAATCCGGCTGCGCTCCTGCACCACATGAATTCCGAAATCTTTCAACAACCCGATTGTCATTTTCACATATGGGAAAGAGACCGCAGGGCCGCTGAGGTGCAGGGTCAGGCCACCCGGAAGTTTCGGGCCGATCAGGATAAGAGCAGAAACAAACTGGCTGCTGATACCAGGGTCCACAATAATTTCGCGGCCTTTCAGGTTAGTTCCATGAATCATTAATGGAGGATAACCAAGTTTTGAAAGGTAATCAATTTGTGCACCTATTGACTTCAGGCCATCTACAAGGATCCCTATCGGTCTATGTTTCATACGGTCAGAACCTGTAAGGATCCATTTGCCAGGAACCATTGAAAGATAGGCTGTAAGAAAACGCATCACTGTTCCGGCATTTGCAGTATCAAGTACGGTCATTGATGACCGGGTTTGGTGCTCCCTTATCTTTTGCAATAAATTCCGGAGAAGGATAGTATCATCTGAATCAGAGAGATGCTCTATGTCAAAGCTGGCAGGAGTCAAGGCCTGTATGATTAACAACCGGTTACTTATACTCTTTGAAGAAGGTAAACGAATGGCACCTATAAGGTTATGATCTGTTTTTTTTATCGTAATTGTTTTCATGTTTCTCTTTCTACCATCCAATTGTACGATAAAAATCAATGGAGCTTATAATTTCCTCTGGTTCGCAAAGTTCCCCGGGGATTGAGTTTCCGGGAGATTTTAGTAATGAAATACGAGTCCCTGAACCTCTTCTTTTTTTATCATGAACGATAAATTCCATGATAAAATTGATGTCTTCATTATGTATTGGATAATATTCGTAGTTCGAGGAAATCATGTGGCTAATAGTGTCCCTTTCTC
>CAZUYY010000557.1:0-2357 GCA_964624935.1 uncultured Prolixibacteraceae bacterium | reverse complement strand
TGAGCCCCACCCCCTGCCCCCCTCCCCCAAGAGGGAGGGGGAAAAATGTAAAATTGTACCTTTGCACCAAAATTTAAGTCATGGTTTTTCCTGGTGATTTTGAAGTGAAGATTGGGTTTGACGGGATACGGGGGCTGGTGAAAGAGTTATGCATCGGGCCGGGGAAGAGTCATGTTGATGAAATGGGGTTTTCGGATGATCTTTATGAGATCAGGCCGATCCTGGGACAGACTGAAGAACTGCGGCAAATTCTTGTGTCTGAAGAAAATTTTCCGTCCCAGGATTATTATGATCTGACCGGTGAATTGCTCAGGATCAGGATCGGGGGAACATTTATCGAGCCTGAAAACCTATCCTTGCTGAAACTTTCGCTGTCTTCAATTGGCCAGATCCTTGATTTCTTCCGGAAGCATCCGGAGGATAAGTTTCCTTATCTTTCATCAATGTGCAGCGAGATCAGCATCGATAAAGACCTGATCAGGGAAATAGACAGTATAATTGACGAAAAATCGCAGGTCAGGGATGATGCATCGGCAATTCTAAAGAAGATCAGGAAGGAAAAAATATCGAAGCTGGCGACTGTTGAGAAGAAGATAGCCCAGAGCCTTAAGCTGGCAAGGCGTTCGGGCTGGACCCCTGAAAATGCAGAATTGACCTTACGCGATGGAAGACTGGTCATCCCATTATTAAATACTCATAAGCGAAAAATTCAGGGATTTGTGCATGATGAGTCGGCTACGGGTCAGACCGTTTACCTGGAGCCGGCAGATGTTCTTGAGACCAATAACGAGATCCGTGAACTTGATTATGCTGAACGCAGGGAAATTATTCGTATTCTGACTGCTTTTACAGATAGACTCAGACCAGGGTGCGAGGAGCTGATCCGTGCTTACAAGTTCCTGGGAACCATCGACTTTATCCGTGCCAAGGCCATGCTGGCCATCAGGATCAACGGGATCCTACCTTCCTCCCTTTCAGAAAAACCATTTATTAACTGGCGAGAGGCAGTTCATCCCCTACTCTACCTTGCTCATCAGCGTCAAAAGAAAAAGGTTGTGCCTCTTACTATTGCACTGGACGATGAGAACAGGATACTGATCATCTCAGGACCCAATGCCGGCGGCAAGTCGGTTTGCCTGAAAACTGCAGGATTATTACAATATATGTTCCAGTGCGGGATGCTGCCATCCGCGAAGGAGGATTCTGTCTTTGGCATTTTCAGGAATATCTTCATCGATATCGGTGATGAACAATCGCTCGAAAATGATCTCAGCACCTATACTTCGAAGTTGCTGAACCTAAAATACTTTCTGGAACATTTAGATGAACATTCTCTTTTCCTGATCGATGAATTCGGAACCGGCACTGATCCTGCGCTTGGAGGCCCCATTGCAGAAGCAAGTCTTGAGGAGATGAACCGGAAAAGAGCATTCGGGCTGGTGACGACTCATTACTCAAACCTTAAGCTTCTGGCAGGAAAGATCCCCGGGATCGCTAATGGCGCCATGCTTTATGACACTGCGAAGATGAAACCGCTCTATTTGTTGAAAATCGGGAAACCGGGAAGTTCATTTGCTTTTGAGATTGCACATCAGATCGGATTTCCATCAAAGGTACTGAACGCTGCTGCCAGCAAGACAGGGACCAGTCAGCTTGATTTCGACCGGGAACTCCAGAATCTGGAAGCTGAAAAGACAGAACTGGTGCAGAAATCGACAGAAATTAAGGTAGCGGATGAGTTCCTGAATGAAATGATCACCAAATACACCAAACTGAAAGAAGAGCTGGAAGTTTCACAAAAAGAGATCCTCCGGAAGGCCAAGGAAGAAGCCCTGAGTATATTGAATGAATCGAACCGGCTTATTGAAAAGACCATTAAAGAGATCAGGGAGAGCCAGGCAGACAAAACAAGGACAAAAGAAGTGAGGCAGGAAATCCAGGAACTTAAATCGAAGATTGAACAGGATACACCGGTGGAGGATAAAAAGGGGAAAAAGCTTGTGCCCCTTATACCGAAACAGTCAACAGTGACTCCTGTCCGCGGGCCATACCAATCATTTTATGACGACCTTCAGCGGAAACTTCTTCAATTTGAGCTCACCCTCGACTTAAGAGGGAAGCGGGCTGATGAAGCTCATGCCCTTTTGCAACGATACATCGATGATGCTATTCTTCTGAATATTCCTGAAGTCAGGATACTGCATGGCAAAGGGAATGGAGTCCTGCGACAGATCACCCGCGATTATCTTGCCGGCGTCAAGGAGGTCAGGAAGTTTGGGGATGAGGAGCTTGAGAGGGGGGGGGCGGGGATCACGGTGGTTGGGTTTAGAGGATAGGATCCCACCCCCTGCGTTGGC
>CAZUYY010000556.1:0-2378 GCA_964624935.1 uncultured Prolixibacteraceae bacterium | reverse complement strand
CTTTTCCGGAAGAACTGAAGTTTTCTCTACCAGAATATCATCAAGCTGGCTCTCTATTTCTGCCAGCTCTGAATCATCTTCCATCATTTCAGTGAACATGCTTTTTTCTCTGGGCGAAAATACAGGTGGAGGTGGGGCCTGGACGGGTGCAATGGTTTCCGGTTTTTCAGCATCAGGAATAACCGGTAACTCGGCTTTTTTAGGAAGTTCCCCTTTCTTATTCACGCAACGCGGCAACGATGGGCACTCATCGGTTTTGATGATCTTGAACAACTCAATGAAGAGGACATAATTATCTTTCCCCATAAACTCATAGATAAGCCTCTGATGCGGATCATCGATATATTTTTTCAATACTGAATCTTTCATCAGGTGGGGCACATATGTCTCAGTTATAACTTGGTCGAGGTCATCATCATACTTCCTTACCAGTTTTTTCTGAAATTTGAAAGAGAACTCCTTTTCCTTTTTGAATTTATTGTCTGTGGTATACAGTAAAGCATTTTCACAGTTCTCAAGATTAGCACATGTCAATATAGCCTGATGGAAATCAAGAAAGGTTTGCGTGGGCTGTATTTCAATCTCCCTTAAGAAGTCTTCATAGTCCTCACTTGTCAGCCTGAACCTGTAGATTATCATAATTCCTTCCTTTAATTTTTCAAAAGTATAAAATTACACTAAAAAAGAGGACGTTTTGTTGAAAAGAAGAAAAAAGAATCATGAAGTTTTGGGAAGAAGGCCCAGTTTCTTACCTTCATTCAGCATAAATTGAAATGCTGCATCAAAATCATTCGGGATCTCGCCCTCAAGAATGGCTTCAGTGATTGAATCTTTGATGATGCCGACTTGTTTTGAGGGGGAAATTCCAAAGGTTTGCATGATGATATCTCCAGATACCGGTGGCTGCCAGTTGCGCAACCGGTCTTTTTCCTCTATTTCTTTCAGTTTTCTTCTGACCTCTTCGAAATTCATCAGAAATAGCCTGACTTTAGCGGGGTTCTTAGAAGTAATGTCGGCCTCACAGAGCAGCATGAGATCGTCTATATCGTCCCCGGCCTCGAAAAGCAGCCTTCTGACTGCAGAATCCGTGACCTCGCCGGTAATCGCAATGGGACGCAAATGAAGCAGTACCATTTTCTCCACATATTTCATCTTCTCATTCAGGGGCAGTCTTAACTTCCTGAAGATTGCCGGTACCATCTTCGACCCTTTGAAGTCATGGGCATGAAAGGTCCATCCTGCTCCCGGAACAAATTTTTTCGTCGATGGTTTGGCAATGTCATGAAGTATGGCAGCCCATCTCAGCCAAAGGTTCTGTGTTCTGACCGACACATTATCAAGAACCTCAAGGGTATGATAGAAATTATCTTTATGACCCTTTCCATCGATGTTCTCGACTCCCTTCAATGCAACAAGTTCCGGCAAAATGATCTGCATCAGACCGGTTTGTTCCAGCATCAGCAGCCCTGCAGAAGGAACGTCGGTCTGGATGATAAGGTTCATCTCATCTGTGATCCGTTCTGCAGAAACGATGGTGATCCGTTCAGCATTCTGTATTATGGCTTCAAAACATTCGTTATCTATTTTGAATCCAAGCTGGCAGGCAAACCTGATCGCCCGCATCATCCTGAGCGGGTCATCCGAGAAGGTGATATCCGGGTCGAGTGGTGTACGGATGATCCTTTCACGGATATCGGACATCCCATTAAAAGGATCTACCAGCTTCCCGAAGTTTTTCTTACTAAGGTCAAAAGCCATGGCATTTATAGTGAAATCGCGACGGTTCTGGTCTTCTTCCAAAGTTCCATTCTCAACCAAGGGTTTCCTGGAATCACTTTGGTAAGATTCTTTACGTGCTCCGACAAATTCAATCTGAATATCGTCCCATTTCAACATAGCAGTTCCGAAATTCTTAAAGTACTTGACCGGAACATCCTCCCCAAATATTTCTGCTACTTTCCTGGCAAATTCTATCCCACTGCCGGTAACCACAATATCAATATCTTTTTTAACTTCCCGTCCAATAATGCAATCCCTCACGAATCCCCCAATGACAAAAGCCGAAACGCCGCTCTCCTCCGCCACCCGCGAAACAATTTTAAATATAGGATTCCTGAGATAAGAGTTCATGTTCAAATTGCAAAATGGTAAAATGGCAAAATGGCAAAATTCTTTTACTCTGTGACTCTTTATTCGTAATTCGTAATTTGTAATTCGTAATTCGTAATTTCATCTGTCACTCTGTGACTTGTTTTGCAAAAATAGTGAATCCTGCCTTACAACAATAAAAAGTGAGTTCCCTCTTGCCTGTTTCGCCGTGTTTTGTAACTTTGAACTCCATTTCTAAAGTTCATTAATCATTCTTAATTCTAATTATA
>CAZUYY010000555.1:0-2378 GCA_964624935.1 uncultured Prolixibacteraceae bacterium | reverse complement strand
CGGGTGTTGCCTGTTCTCCGGATACATATATGCAGACTGAGCTCGAAGCTTCTTTTATTTATGAAGATACCCCCGATCAGATAAAAGCAACAGTCGATGTCAAGAAAGATCTTGAAGCGGAATACCCGATGGACCGGCTGATCTGCGGAGATGTGGGGTTCGGGAAAACCGAGATCGCTGTACGTGCTGCATTCAAAGTGGTTGCCGAAAGCCGCCAGGTTGCCATCCTGGTACCGACTACTATCCTGGCATTACAGCATTACAAGACATTTTCTGACCGGCTTAAAAACTTTCCCTGCACGGTAAATTTTATTAATCGTTTTAAATCCACAAAGGAACAAAGCCAGATCCTGAAAGAACTCGAAGAAGGAAAAATTGATATCCTTATCGGCACCCATCGTTTGCTGAGCAAAGACATTAAATTCAAAGACCTGGGATTGCTGATCATTGACGAAGAACAGAAATTCGGGGTTTCTGCCAAAGAAAAGATCAAGCATTATAAAATAAATGTTGACACGCTGACTCTAACAGCGACTCCCATTCCACGAACGCTGCAGTTCTCTCTAATGGGAGCAAGGGATCTTTCGATCATCAACACCCCTCCGCCCAATCGTTATCCCGTGCAGACAGAGCTCCATCCTTTCAGGGAAGATGTGATCCGGGAAGCTATTCAATATGAGCTCTCACGGGGAGGACAGGTCTTCTTTGTCAACACGCGCGTACAGAATATTAATGATGTCGCAGTAATGGTTGAGCGGATGGTTCCCAGGGCAAAAGTCGGCATTGCACATGGACAGATGGATGGCAAAAAGCTTGAGCAGGTGATGGTTGATTTCATTGAAGGAGATTATGATGTTCTGGTAGCAACAACCATTATTGAGTCAGGACTGGATATTTCCAATGTCAATACCATCATCATCAATGACGCACACCATTACGGACTGAGTGACCTTCACCAATTGCGTGGCAGGGTAGGACGTTCAAACAAGAAAGCGTTCTGTTATCTGCTTGCTCCCCCAATGTCATCGCTGACCGATGAGGCCAGGAAACGCTTGCGTGCCATCGAGGAGTTTTCCGACCTCGGTTCAGGATTCAGCATTGCCATGCGCGACCTGGATATCCGGGGTGCCGGCAACATCCTTGGCGCTGAGCAAAGCGGATTTATTTCCGAGATCGGATTTGATATGTACCAGAAGATCCTTGACGAGGCGATCATGGAAGTAAAAGAACAGGATTTCAAGGAGGTCTTCCGGGAAGAGCTGCCCAAGGAATTTGTGAAGGAATGTCAGATCGAAACTGATCTTGAGATCATGATCCCCGACGATTATATCACAAACATCACTGAAAGGCTGAGTCTCTATAAAGAGCTCGATTCTCTGGGATCTGAATATGAGCTGTTGAAGTTTAAGGGAAAACTGGAAGACCGGTTCGGGCGTGTTCCGGAGCAGACAATGGCGCTGATGGATACGATCCGCCTGCGGCGGCTTGCAAAAAGAGTTGGTTTTGAGAAACTGATCCTCCGGAACAACAGACTGGCCTGTTATTTCATCAGCAATGAAGATTCTCCTTATTTTCAATCGCCACAATTTTCGGCAATTCTGGAATACATGAAGACCAATCCCCCAAATTGCAGAATGAAAGAGGACAAAAACAGGTTGATTCTCATTTACCGGGAAATACCTAAAGTCAGGGATGCACTTCATGCACTGGAACAGATACCTGGCTGACAACCCCACCCCCAGCCCCTCCCCCAAGAGGGAGGGGAGTTACGGGCAAGGAAGTGGTGTAAATTAATCCTCTGAAATGAAAAAAGTTATATGATTTTTTGTATTATTTCTTCCCCCTCCCTCTTGGGGGAGGGGGTTAGGGGGTGGGGTCAAGCACCTTAAAAAAATAAATTAACTGTTTTTTTATTTCGATGGAATGATTTATTTTCGTAGAAAAAATTAGAGGAGTGTCTGATAGCTTAGTTATCATCCCGACATATAAGGAAAAGGACAATATTGAACGGGTCATCCGCAAAGTGTTTTCACTTCAGAAAGATTTTCATGTCCTGATCATTGAAGATAATTCTCCCGATGGAACGGCAGATATCGTGCGTTCTCTTATACGTGAATTTCCTGAAAGGCTTTTCATGGAGGAACGGAAAGGTAAACTGGGCCTGGGTACAGCATATATCCATGGATTTAAATGGGCATTGAATCACGGGTATGACTTTATTTTTGAAATGGATGCTGATTTTTCGCATAACCCGGATGATCTTCTCAGGCTGTACGATGCCGCAAAAAACAAAGGAGCGGATGTTGTCATCGGTTCGCGCTATATTACCGGGGTAAACGTGGTAAACTGGCCAATGGGAAGGGTTTTGATGTCATATT
>CAZUYY010000554.1:0-2382 GCA_964624935.1 uncultured Prolixibacteraceae bacterium | reverse complement strand
AGGAATGGTATGTAAAATAAATTTTTTCCCATCAAATTCAATCGTATGGCCTGCATTGGGACCTCCCTGAAAACGGGCAATAATATCATAATGTGGAGTGAAGACATCGACAATTTTGCCTTTTCCTTCATCCCCCCATTGTAATCCAAGGATTACGTCAACCTTCATAAGCAGTGGATTTATTTCTTCGGCTTTGAATTTCCGTAAAAGGTCAGTGAATAATTAACAATATTAACGTTAAACTGGGTTTCTACGTATTTCTTTATCTCCTCAATATGGGGATCATAGAATTCAATAACATTACCCGTGTCAATAAAGATGAAATGATCGTGTTGCCTTACCAATGTTGATTTTTCAAATTGGGCATAATTTGTTCCAAACTGATGCTTGGTAACCAATCCGCAATCAAGCAACAATTCAATGGTATTGTATAAAGTGGCACGGCTGACCCTGTATTTATGATTTTTCATTCTGATATAAAGCGATTCTATATCAAAGTGTCCGTCAGTGGCAAAAATTTCTTTGAGGATGGTGTACCTTTCTGGAGTCTTGCGATGCGCATGCTTTTCAAGATATTCGGTAAAAATTTTACGAATGGCTTCAAATGAATCCTCAGCACTTCTCTTTATCATTTCGGATAATTTTTAACAAAAGTACGTAATTAAAATGTATTTAGAACAAATAAAAATAATTTTTTTTTAATCCATCCTGGCAACTTTTTTAATTCCATCGATCCTGTGCAGGTCATTCAACAGATGATTAAGGGTATCGGTATCCCTCACATAAAGCACAACTTCCCCTTCGGTGAGGCCGTTTTTGGCTTCAAGGTGGAAAGATTTTATATTCAGGTTCAGTTCGTTGGAGATAATCTTAGTGATATCATTGATCATCCCCAGTTTATCCAATCCGGATATTTTTATTCCGGCCTGGAATGAAATGGATTCCTGGTTTTTCCAATCGATCTTGACAACCCGGTTCCCAAAACTCGCCATGAGTTCATGTGCCTTTGTGCATTTTGTCCGGTGAATCTGAATGGGTTTATTCGGCGACCAATCCAGCCCGATGATCTCATCTCCAGGAATTGGGTTGCAGCATACGGAGATCTCATACCCTAACTGGTGCATGCTATTTGTCACAGTTTGTTCAGATTTCAAACTACCATCTTTAACTCCGGAACCGGGGGTTTTTTTTAGTCTGTCCTTGTAATTCCTGCGCATGGGGTGGATCATGAAATTCAGCCAACCTGGTTTCATGGCAGAAGCAGCAAAGAACCTGACTTCCTTTGAGCCTATTCTGTCCTGCGCAACAGTATAATAGAGATCTATAAGGTTTGAGATATTATTGATGGCAATAAATTTTCGTATGTTCTCATGTATAAATTCAATTTCTTCGTGCAGGAAAAGCTTCTCCAGTTTTTCCTTCCCCTGTTTATAGTATTTTTTCTTTTCTTTTTTCAGCGCGAGTTTGATGTTGGTTTTTGCACGAGTCGTAACTACATAATTCAGCCATTCATCTTTTGGAGTCTGGTTTTTAGAAGTTATTATCTCTATTTGTTCTCCGTTTTTCAGGATGTAGTTTATCGGGACCAGTTTCTTGTCGACCTTTGCACCGATACAGGTTGTTCCGATCTCAGAATGGATGGCAAAGGCGAAGTCGAGCACTGATGATTTTGCAGGTAGCGTGCGGAGTTCCCCGCTGGGGGTAAATACAGTGATCTCATCCAGGAAAAAGTAACCTTTTACATCATCAATAAAAGAGAGTGCATCAGAATCAGGGCTTTCGATCATTTCGCGGATCCGGTCGAGCCAGTTTTCTAATCTGCTGCCGAATTTCATCGTATCCTTGTATTTCCAGTGTGCAGCATATCCTTTCTCGTCTATTTCATCCATTCTTTGCGACCTGATCTGGATCTCGACCCATTGACCGGTACGACTCATAACTGTGGTATGCAGTGCTTCATAGCCATTGGCTTTGGGAATCGAGATCCAATCGCGCAAACGGTCATTGTTCGGATGATAACAATCCGTGATGATCGAGTAAACTTTCCAGCAATCTGCTTTCTCTGTTTCAGGAGGTGCATCGATGATGATCCTGACGGCGAAAATGTCGTAGATCTCTTCAAAGGAAACCTCTTTTGCTTTCATTTTTTCCCAGATGGAATAGATTGATTTCGCCCGGGCTGTGATGGTGTAATTTATCCCTTGAGCAGCAAGGTCTTTTTTAATAGGATAGATAAACTTATTGATGAACCGTGAACGATCTTTTTCTGATTCTTTTAGTTTGTTGGATATAGAAACATAAACTTCCGGTTCAATGTATTTCAGCGCGAGATCCTGCAATTCACTTTTGATAGCATGTAAGCCGAGACGATGTGCCAACGGA
>CAZUYY010000553.1:0-2387 GCA_964624935.1 uncultured Prolixibacteraceae bacterium | reverse complement strand
TTTATCTTCCAGAACATTGACTTCAAAAGCAGATTTTGCACCCGTGCTGTTTTGCAAACCACTCCGGGAAGATAATACGTCATTCCAGGTAATGGAAGAGTGGCCTCCGGCGATCTCCCTGATCTGTAATATAATTCCGGTTTTATCAGACGAGGGTCTTGCATCAATCAGTAAAAGATGATTGGGCAGTTCGAAAAATGACTTCCCATATGAAAGGATATCTTTGCCATTTGCAGAAAAGACCCGGACCGGCATGGGAATCCTTTCGTTCCAGCCGAAGGTGGTCGAAAAAGTATTTGAAGTATCTTCTGAAGAAGTCAGTTCATAGCTCCACTTTAACTCACCTTCCTGGTATGCCCGGAAATTGGTCGTCCAGTAATTGTTGAAGACCCAGGAGAAGATTGAGTTTGTCTCAGGATTTGCAATTCTTGAGAACTTTCCGAGATTCAGGGCGCCCAGTTGAACAATGGGGATTTCAGGACTGACAAGCACCACCTGTGAGTTCTCATTCTTCAGGGCAACAAAATTCTGGATGCCATTCCAGTCGGATGCCGATCCTTCAAGCTGGTCCTTGCCCGGTCGTACAGTGCCTCCCTGAACTTCAAATACCAGGTGACCATTGTCCAGTTGAAAAGGAAATGCAACATACCCTCCTTCGGGATCTGTAAGTGAAAGTTTTTTCAGGGAATAGCATAGCCCGATCTTCTTTTCGGTCTTATACAAGCGGATCTCACAGGTAATGCCATCCTTATCAGCACATTCAGGCATGGACCCATGCAATATAATACTCTGCCAGATTGGACCATCGACAATATCCGGCGAAACATGAACATCCTGTAATACCGTCCGGGTCGCTTCAT
The DNA here is from genome assembly GCA_964624935.1 of uncultured Prolixibacteraceae bacterium. Classification (GTDB taxonomy): domain Bacteria; phylum Bacteroidota; class Bacteroidia; order Bacteroidales; family FEN-979; genus FEN-979. Next base: position 1,527 of record CAZUYY010000553.1, on the reverse strand, counting down.
CAAGTTTCAGCACTTCCAACTGGTGCCGGTTTTTCCCTAAACGCTCATAAATGAACTGTCCCGGCTGATACGCCGATTTCGCATCGACCAGTTCCTTTCCCGATTTCTTGTCATAGAGGCTTTCTATAGTTCCTTTTACACTATTGATCCGGAGACGGTAATATTCATTTTCGAGTGTCCCTGTAAATTTTATTTTATTATCCGTCCTGTTTTCCTTTCCCACTATGATCCGGTAAGTTGTATACCCCATCGCAGGAACATTCCTGGCATAAAGTGCCCAATACGTTCCCTCTTCCCTCGATTCAAGTTGCTGCATCGGAACCGACATTCCATTCCTGTCACTTATAGTAAAAGATATTCCGGCGGGGAGGATCTGGTGATCGATATATACTTTCACGACCCCTGAGCGAGGCCAGGAGAGTGTATTGAATACCGTGATCGTTGGAACGTAAAGGAGCGGCAGTTTATCCTGAAGGATGCCCATGATCTCCTCTTTCAGGATCCCGTTCTTCTTGACTGCATCCCAGGTAAAAGCTGCCTTTTCATTCCATTGTACCACGCTGTTTTCTATCTGGGGATCGGTAATGCTTTCGGCAGCGCCAAAAGTATGCTCATCGTAAAAAGCCAGGTCAGTCGCAATTTCTTTTGAAAGCTCACTCAGATGATCGGGAATATTGCTGTGCATCATCACCGCCATGGCCATCAATCCCTGGTTCGCTATAAAATCCGTATGGGCTTTCCGGGTATAGGCAGTTTCCATGCAGGCCGACCCGAAGCCATCGATCCACCAGTCTGGCCAGGCACCCCTGTAAACCGGCATTTCCTGTGCATGTTCTTTGGCCATGTATTTGCCGAATTCACTGATCGTGGCAAGTTGCAACCGGGGCCAGATGAATTTTTTATTCCACTCTTCCACCAGCTTGCAGACCGTAGTCGAGGGAGGCGAATTGTCCGTCAGATAGCCGCTGAACTGAATGGCATAATGATCATAAGGATAGCCCTTTTTCATGATGTCTGAAAGATGCTGGAACAGTGCCTGTCCGAAAGTATTGGCATTGGTCAGAATGCCGAGCGCGTTGCCAAACATATAATGTTCCGGACGGTTCACGAGTATCTTATTACCTGCGGGCGACTGCCACCAGAAAGTGGTGGGGCGGTCGAAAGGTCTCAGCGCCCTTGTATCATTCTGCCCCATCGAAAGATAATGGATACCGCAGCCGTCCAGATAATCCACCAGACACCAGGGAACTCCGTTAATATCATCCTGCATGGCTGCAGTAATGGGAATCCCCGCGTCGCGGAATTGCTTTACCGGCTGAAGATAAGAGGCTATAGTGGCTTCGTCTGAAAGATCCGAAGAATTCAGGAATAAGCCGGTCAGTTCGATCCTTCCTTCGGCAACTCTTTTCTTCAGGCGATCGATCTGAGCCGCCGGCCGTGAACTGAGGTACTCGCTCAGCGCCCATGACGTTTCGCATGTCCAGCGAAAACGTGCCTCTTCAGGCAACGAATCGGTCTGATCACAAT
>CAZUYY010000552.1:0-2388 GCA_964624935.1 uncultured Prolixibacteraceae bacterium | reverse complement strand
CGAGAAGCAGCTTGAAGGGATCCTGAATAACCTGCCCCCGGCAACGACCAAAGTGATCATTGCGCACCGGCTGAATACTATTGAGAACGCTGATGAGATTTTCTTTGTCAATTCGGGGATGATCACGCGGGCCGGGTCTTTTCACGATGCGCTGAGCTTGCTGATGGCGGAAGACGTGACGCGTAACACGTGACGGGTGATGAACTGCCTTTGCCGGGATAACCTGATCATCTCATTTTATTGATTGCTAATAAGGTTAAGTTGTCAATAAAACCGGCGGAAGGTGGTCATATGATCTGGTTTGTACAATTTCCATTTTGATAGCTTCCTAATGTCGGATGAATGGTCAGGAATAGCTGGGGTTTTCAAAAGTACATTAAAGGAATTTTTTCAGAAACCTTTGATGTTTAACCATTTTGAGAGCGGAAATATTAACAAGTTTCCCGATTTATCAACAATTTAAGGGATTTTAGGAACAAAACCCTTGACATTTTTTCTAAGAGCCTTATCTTTGCAGGGATTTTCATAGTATTAACTTAAACTTTAAAAAAATGAACAAAGCACAATTAATAGAAGCAATAGCTAAAGATGCAAAATTGACCAAAGCAGAAGCCAAAAAAGCATTGGGCTCAGTGATAACCGTTACATCAAAAGCTTTAAGCAAAGGTGAAAGAGTTGCATTGGTTGGCTTCGGCTCGTTTTCCGTTGCCAAGAGAGCAGCCCGTGCCGGACGCAATCCCCAGACAGGTAAAGCAATTAAGATTGCCGCCAAAAAAGTTGTAAAGTTTAAAGCTGGCGCAGAACTGACCAAAAAAGTCAAGTAAGACTTTATCCTATGTTAAACACAGATGCCGCCCTGAAAAAGCGGCATTTTTTTTCAATACACTTAACCGATTGTGTGAGCCGCCGCTAGATGTGCTGTTCAGGATTTCAAAGGTACCTGGTGTGCTGGAAAAACCACTTGCCTTGACCAGTCTTCGCCGGAGTAAATTGACCACCCCCGGGCATTGATTATTAATAGATTGAAGTGGTCAAATAATATTGGCAGAAGGTGGGCAGGACGTCTGGTTTTTCCTCATGGTATTTCAATCAAATAATGATACTCGTTTTGTCAAATGTTGAAATACTATGAGTCAAATCTTGTGAAAAGATATCGCTTTATAGACTATTGATAAATAATGCCTTAAAAGGTAATTTATCAATTAATGCTTTTACCTTTATCAAATGTTTTCAAACCCTTTATCAAATTGTTCTGAAAGGATTGAAGGATGAGATTGAGAAAATGACAGGCTTTTGGATTATGAATATCTCAAAAAAGAAATCCTCCTGCCTACAATAGCTTTTTCACTTGACCGAAAGTTTATAACAGATATTGAAGCGAACATATTAAAACGGTCAGTGGATAAACCTGTGATACAGGCATCGGATATAAAAGATCTTTTTGCTGGTCAGGATAATGCCATCATTTCCCGTCAAATCAAAAAACTTATCGATAAGAAAATGCTGGCTCCTGAAAAGGAAGGAGCACGGAAATATCTTATCCGCTTCAATAATAATTATTTGCTCCGAGGAATTATTACTGCGCTTGGTAAAAATGGATTTTTGCCCTTAAAAGAATGACAACAATTTCTATCAGGCAATTTCAAATTCTTACCTTTGAATTTCCTAAAACGAATCAATGAAGAATCAACTTCCCTCAGACCGTTGTAACCGTTCCAAATATGGTTTTGGGAAAATGATCGAGTTTGGCAGAACGAAAAACGGGCATTCAGCATTTATTGCAATTTTGATTGGCATGATCTTCATCCTTCCGAAATCCGGTCATGTTCAAAGTCAAAAAGAAAATGACCAAACACCAAACCCAAGGATCATGTCTTTCAATCCAGATTCAAACCTAAATCAATCGATATTTAAAGGTGAAAAAGATTCTGTGGTCTTTTATTCAGGGGTGGTCACTCTTTTTCCAGATAGTTCAGCAGAACTCCATAATTCTGAGATTTATGAAGAGATGATTATCACCTTGGAAGGAGAAGGTGAACTCAGGGTTCCTAACAAAGGAATCTTTCCAGTAAAATTTGGTAAAATTGCTTTAGTCCCTCCGAATACTGATCATCAAATGTTAAATACAGGAACCAAAAACCTTAAATACATTTACATCGCAACAAAAGCCAAAAAGTAATTTCTTATCAATTCAAAGCCATCGAAAAACCCAAATGGGTGTCAGAGATTTTACTTACCCCGTTGAAAAGATGAAAGAGTTTCTCGATAAAATTTGACAATAATGGATCAGGAAATACAGAATGCTATCGACAGAATTACTGCAATTGAGCACGGCTTCCGTTATATTGAATCTGAGGCTTTTAATCTTGTTCAACCCAGATCAGTAGA
>CAZUYY010000551.1:0-2391 GCA_964624935.1 uncultured Prolixibacteraceae bacterium | reverse complement strand
AAGAACCGATGTATCGCCGGGCACAGCGGGGGATCAGTTACCTGGCTCAGGAACCTTCTGTTTTTCGTAAATTAAATGTAGAAGATAACATACGATCAATTCTTGAATTTACTCCTCTGACCAAGGCAGAGCAAAAGGAACGACTTGAAAGTCTCCTGGATGAATTTGGACTTCAACAGGTAAGGAAAAGCCAGGGAATCCAACTTTCAGGCGGAGAAAGACGAAGAACTGAGATAGCACGCTGCCTTGCGGTTGATCCTAAATTTATTCTTCTTGATGAGCCCTTTGCCGGAATAGACCCGATTGCAGTTGAAGATATTCAGAATATCGTAAGAAAACTGAAACAGAAAAATATCGGTGTTCTGATCACCGACCATAATGTCCACGAAACCCTTACCATCACCGACCGTTCTTATTTGCTTTTTGAAGGATCTATTCTGATGGCAGGTACCTCACATGAACTTGCGCAAGACCCATACGTACGTAAGGTTTACCTTGGCCAGAATTTTGAACTAAGGTAAATAGGTACTGAAAAAATCAAAGGAACTTTTTAAATCTTTTTCTGGTATGCTACCGATAAAAGGAGGTAAGCCAGGATCACCATCGGAACCGCACTGATCGAAAAGATCAAAAGAAGGATCAATGAAAGAATGAGAAGGATGAACCGGGGCTGATTTTCTTTCCATGATAGGGATTTGAATTTCATGGAAAACAGCCTGAAATCAGAGATCAGCAAATAAGAGAAAAAAACCGTAAGCACTGCGAGGACACGTGGGTTTGAGAACAATGCCACCATGAAATCAAGTTGGATAAACGTATGAATTCTGTCCTGAATCTGTAGGATCATTGGTATAGATGCAAAAAAGATAGCATTGGCCGGGGTTGGCAAACCGATGAAATTCACTTCCTGACGCAGATCGATATTGAACTTAGCTAACCGTAATGCTGAACATACCGGGATCAGTAATGCAAGAAACGGAATGACATTCCACCTTTCCAGGATATTGCAGCCATTGCTGCAATGATAGGAAAGCAATTGGAAAATAATCAATCCCGGAGCGACACCAAAGGAAACAAGGTCGGCCAGGGAATCCAGTTGTTTACCCAGTTCAGACCAGGCTTTCAACAACCTTGCCGCTGTCCCATCAAGGTAGTCGAAAACTGTGGCTATAAAAATGAACAATGCTGCCCATATTAAGTGTAACTGCAAAACCTGGGTAATGGAAATCAGCCCACAAACAAGATTTAATGTTGTCAGGACATTGGGTATATGCTTCTTCATTTTTATCTTATTAGAATAAACATGTAAAAGTACCTAAAAATTTATCAGGTTCGATATGCATTAAATAACACATCGGTACTAAAACTTTTTTAATTTTGCCCCACCTATTTACTAACAAAACCAAAAAAAACATGAGAACAATCTTTACGAAAGGCTTTTGCGTCTTAATCTTTTCAATAGTAATTGCAGGAAGCGCAACAGCACAATTTACAATTTCAGGGGAATTTCGTCCCAGGGCAGAGTACCGGGATGGCTATCAGAAAATTGGCGACTCAACCATGAAAGGATATGGAACTATTCTCGGCAGGAGCCGTCTTAATTTTGATTATAACGGTGAGAATTTCCAGACCCGTTTTTCTGTCCAGCAAGCTTTTGTTTATGGAGAACAACCTTATTCTTCTGACACCATCACAAAAAACACGATCAATATTTACGAAGCATGGTTGCGTTACAACTTCACGAAAAATTTCGCCGTCAAAGTTGGCCGGATGGGGTTGGCTTATGATGACAGCCGGATCTTTGGATTATCGAACTGGAAACAATGGGGTGCCACACATGACATTGTTAACCTTGAATGGAACTTACCGGGCGCCAATTATATCGGGGATTATGGGATTGCAATCAACAATGCCGCACCTGCAACACCATACCTGGCCAACTATACCATTAAAAATTACAAGTATATGAGCTATTTGTACGATCAAAAGAAGTTCTTTAAAGATATGCTCATCATCTCCGTTCTTGGTGTCGTGGATGCTTATCAGGAAGCCAACACGACATATACAATTCCCGGCAAGACGGTTATCACCTGGGTTACAAATGGGAAAGACACCGTAGGTTCTTTTTCTACAAAAACTGCTGCGACAACTGAAACTGTAACACATGACCTTACCATATATGCAAGGGGAACAATGGGCGCAACGGCTGGATTTTACTGGAATAATCTGAGGATATTTGCTAATGGGTTTTACCAGACGGGACATTATAAGGATGGCCGCACTCTGAGTGCTTATTTTTTTGGTGGCTGGGCCTCTTACCGGGTAGTCAAACCTCTTACGCTTTTAGTAGGATATGATGAACTGAGTGGAAATAATGCTTCTGATACGAAT
>CAZUYY010000550.1:0-2393 GCA_964624935.1 uncultured Prolixibacteraceae bacterium | reverse complement strand
GTAAGTAATGCAGAAGAATTATCCAATCCTGTAATAATGATAGTGACTGATTGTCTGGCCGGGTTGGGTTGCAGGATAACATTCTGATCATTTTCTTTTTTCTCTCCAATCACGTCGCAGGGAGTGAGTAATATTCGTTTTGTGCTCGAAACAATTAACGGACAGGGAGGGGTTCCAAATGCAACGAGATAAACATCAACTGAATCAACCTTGCGATCATGAGATCCAAAGGTATAAAGTGTACTAAGAGAATAATGATCACTGAAAGCTCCATTGCCCGATGTCCCCCATATGATGGATTTGTAATTTTCAGCATTACCATGAAGTTCGATTGAGACTGCATTTGAACAAACGGTGGTGTCGTTACCGGCGAATACAGTGGTGGGCGGTACCGCTGAAACATGGGTGGTATCATGATGCATCGAGTTACCATCACTTACGGCTACAATATATTGGGTAGTATCCATAGGTGCAACCATTGGGTTTTTCAATGTCGAGGTAAATCCCGGTGGAATTGAAGTCCAGGAATAGGTATAATTTCCTGAGCCACCATATGCCATCGAAGTTAACCGGGAGGAATCTCCTCCGCATAGTGAAACAGGATTTGAACTGGCATAGGATGAAAATATATTTTCAAAAGTAAATGAGGCAACCCTGGTTTGCCAATTGCTTGAAGAGTTAATGGAATAATATTCATTGGTGTACCAGAATGTAGTAGGTGATGTTGGATCAACCGTCATCGAACTGTAGTCTCCCCACCGGTGTGAGTTGCTTGTCTGGCATCCTCCTCCGTTCATAACTGTCTGCTCAGTGATGGTCATCTGGTTCAGCGGGTCCGCCTTAAGTCGTCCTGTGTATCGGATAGAAGGATACATATTGTTGCTGGAAACTGAATAGCCTAAGGCAATATTTCCTGCGGTATCCATTGCAATACTTCCCATCCAACGGCAATTATTATCGGAAGGAGCATAGGTGGATTGCTGGTAAATAGCCCAGTCGCTTGTAGTTTTACGCAGCTCATACCATCTTACACCGGCCACATTGGAGCCGGCATTCACGGTATGATTGCAAAGCATTGACCAGTGGTCATTAAATTTCCGGAATTGCAGGCGGTACATCAGTCGATCACTCAATGTTGCCAGCGGCACATTGGTTCCTTCCTGGGGAATACCTGCGCCAAGATTTGAATTAAAACTGTTCACCGTAAGGGTAAGTAAATTCCCAAAAGTGGAATTTGACGGATTTGTAAAATCTGCATGAAATTCTAGTATGCCAAGATGATAGGGGGAGGCATCGTATTCGTAGGTGTAATAAGCAGGTGTCCCTGCAGGTGGAAAGGGGCCATCACAATCAGAAGGCAGCATTCCGAATGCTTCATTTGAATTGGGTAGCGTGAAATATATCATCTGAGCGTTTGGATTTCCTTCGAGCATCAGGGTCCTGTCAAATGCTGCAGCACCTGTTCCCATATAAGACGTAGAACCGGCAGAAAATCTGTTGCATGACATATAATACCCATCAACCCATGCACCAAACTTCGGATAGTCAGGCATATCAGAGAATGAATATTGATAACGGTACCAGCTTCCTGTAGGATCAGACGTTTGTGAAATAGCGATCATTTGGAAAAATGGTCCGTTAGGGAAATTGGGCAGTGAGAACTGGGAAAACAACCACCTGTCCGCATTATCATCATAAACAACTACGGCATCGCCACTGTTGGCATTATTAGGCATTCCGTTCCAAACCGAATTACTCGGAAGAGGTCCCAGTACCATTACTCCACTTTTATTGTATATTGCATAGGAAGCATTCACTACCTGGAAATAATAATTTGTCCCTACATCACCATAGGTATCGGGAGGTATATAAGCCCCGCTGCCCAACCCTTCAAAATCCTGGAGCGTAGAGTCACTTTGTGTCGTTCCGGCTTGATACTGCCGGGATGGATCGGAGAAATTCCCGTCAGCTAGTTGTGAATTATGATGCCTGCTGTTGAAATTATTCATGACAATACCATCTTTCCAGCTGATATCCGCATTGACCTGCTTAAAAACCGCCATGTCGCGTAAAGGAGGCGAAATATCAAAATATACCGGACGCTCCACCAAAGCCGACGATAAAAACTTTTGTTGGGCAATAGCGGAAATTCCTATAAGATAAAGAAAAATAATAAAGCGTAATTTTTTCATAGAGTGGTTTTGCAGTTTTGAATCAGACATGAAATAAAGTTTCCGCAAAGGTATTACCTTTTATTTTCCGACCCTAACAGTTGAAAAATAAAAAGTTTATGAATACAGTTGAAGCATATTGTTTCTGATACATCACAATTTTTGAATCACTTCTCATCCATCACTCTTTATTTTTCATTTTTCATTCTTCATTTTTCATTC
>CAZUYY010000549.1:0-2395 GCA_964624935.1 uncultured Prolixibacteraceae bacterium | reverse complement strand
TAATACTTTTTCATCAACTATTCCGTTTTGTTTTTTTGGTCTAATCTTATTATGATGAGAAGAGAAAAGGACTTTCTTTGTTCCGTTTTGATATTGTCTTTTGTTTTTGCATTTTTTTCCTGTAGTACAAAAAAAGCCGGGCAGGGAATTGAAACTTCTTCGTATAACAGCACCGACAGCCACAATGTGGGTACAGATTGTCTTAGTTGTCATAATTCCGGCGGATCAAATCCCTACTGGTTTTATCTTGCAGGGACAGTTTACAAACCAGACGAATCCAGCCTGAATCCCAATTCCACTATTTATTTATTCACTTCGGGCAATGGCGGCGGAACCCTTGCTGCAATGCTTCCTGTTGATGGAAAGGGGAATTTTTACACTACTACCATGTTCAATTTCAATTCCGCGCTTTACCCCGGAGTCAAAAGCTCATCCGGCGAAACCCGTTATATGCAATCGTCTACCAAGAACGGAGACTGCAATTCGTGCCATGTTGCGCTGAAGAGGATCATTGTTAATTGAAAATGGGTGTTGGGTTTTGGGTATTCGCAAGTAGAAAGAGTCGGCAGTCGGCAGGGCGACCGCGAGGGTCACCCATACATTTGCGGTAGTCGACAATAACCGATACCCAATACCCAATAACTAATACCCAATAACCAATACCCAATACCGGAATTTTTCACAATATTTTCTCTTCCAATTCATTTGGCGTATCTTTGCAATTATCAGGCAACTTCCTCTTTGAAAATTGTCTGCATACTTAAATGAGGAAACTGTACTTCAGTCTTTTTCTTTTGCTGTTTTTCCTGTGCAGCAGTATGGTATTTGCCCAATTGACAGTTACCCAGGGTGCAGCATTAGGAATGACGCCTCTTCAACTGGTACAATCGATGCTTGTGGGGCCGGGGGTTACGATTTCAAATGTGACATTCAACGGTTCTTCCGCTTTAATTACTTCAAACCAGATCGGTTCCTTTCAATGCGTCGGCGGAGCATTTACACAATTGGGACTCGCCGGCGGCATTATTATTTCCAGCGGTACTGCCGTAGGTGCAATCGGGCCTAACAACACCACCGGGTTTACGGGCAATATTCCTCCCGGTCCCGGCGACCCGGATCTCTCCATTATATCAAATGCTACCACTTATGATGCGGCAGTCATTGAATTTGATTTTATACCTGTTTCCGATACGCTGAAGTTCAAGTATGTATTTGGTTCTGAAGAATTCATGGAATACTGCAATCAATACAATGATTCGTTTGGTTTTTTTCTGAGCGGGCCGGGTATCAACGGAACATTTTCAAATAACAGTATAGATATTGCATTGATGCCGGGAACGAATAACTATGTTACCATTGACAATCTTTGCAATACGCAAATCGATTTATGGCAGAATCCTCCGGGGGGGCTTTATTTTCAGTACAATGCACTGACGTATGTTTTCACTGCCTGGAATATCGTACAACCCTGCCAGACCTATCATATCAAAATAGCCGTTGCCGATGCGGTAGATCATATGCTGGACTCGGGTGTTTTTTTAGGGCAGAACAGTTTTTCGGCCAGCGGATTCAGCGTTGAGAATTCTTTTTCTCATCCCGGTCTGGGGAATGTAGCCATTGCAGGATGCAGCGACGCCACCGTGACTTTCCTTCTTAACGGGGATGCAGTCACCAATGATACGATCAATTACACCATCGGAGGCACTGCGATAAATGGCGTTGATTACGCTACTATTCCAAGCCAGGTAATAATTCCAGTGGGGATGGACAGCACTTCGATAGCTATTCAACCGTTTCTCGATCTGGTTCCGACGGGAACCAAGACAGTCATATTAGGCATCGTAATGCAGAGTTGTCAAGGATCGACCACATACTATGATACTATTACGATCCTGCCAAATTATGCGCTTCATGCCAATGTAGGGAATGACACTTCCATCTGCGAGGGACAATCCATTACGCTTCATGCGCAGGCTACCGGCGGACAGACCCCTTACACTTACTTATGGAACACCGGATCACCGTTTTCACAGACAACGGTCACTGTTACCCCCGGGCCTAACCTTTATTACGCTGATATCACAGATGCATGCCTTGCTACAGCACGTGATACTATCATCGTAACAGGCCTTGCGAACCCGGTGATCACGAATGTAAACCTAAACTCTATCGTCTGTACAGGATTTGCGACCAATATTATCCCGCAATCGAGCATTCCCGGATCGACCTATTCCTGGACTGCGACGTGCAGCGATCCAAATATTTCAGGGTATTCATCCGGAAACGGATTGACCATTAACCAGACGTTGTGCAATAGCGGAACGACGGTTGATACCGTCACTTATCATGTTACTGCAATTGTAACGGGTTGTACCTCTTCGCAGATAAAGAATTT
>CAZUYY010000548.1:0-2396 GCA_964624935.1 uncultured Prolixibacteraceae bacterium | reverse complement strand
AAATATCCTTTGTGGCCATTGCCTTTTTTTGTCGATATGGTTCATTGGTGGGGGAACAATTTTGATCCTTTACAGAATGCTCGTCCCATGTGGTGGAAAGCTACCATCTGGCTTGATGTCTTGTTCTTCGGGCCCTATTACCTGGCTGCAGCTTATGCTTTTATCAAAGGAAAAGACTGGATCCGCATTCCCACATTTATCGTCATGTCCATTCTTTTTACCAATGTCTTCATCATTCTAAGTGAAGAGATCTGGGGACCGGTCAGCGCAAAAAACTTACCACTGGTACTACTCGCAAATGCTCCCTGGTTCCTTTTTCCGGTATTTCTGGTATGGAAGATGTGGAAACATCCGTTCCCGTTTACGAGGGAGTGACGCATCCAGCATCATCCTAATCATGCACACATCTGACGCTAAATCCATTCGATTTGCTTGACGGGTAGATCGATACGCTTGGATCAGGATCATTCATTCCGTGTGACCAAGCTTTTGTTGTGCTTGCTTGTGTTGATGACCAGAAGAAGGTTGCAAACCCCTGAAAATCCCAACTTTTATCTATATGTCTTACTCCTGATAATAAAGCATTAAATCCGGAAAATCCTGAGTATTTCAACGGACTTCCAGCAAAGCCGTTACTAACGTAATTAGAAAATAATGTGTTCCAGTCATTTTCTGTCGGGATATGCCAATCGGGGGGACAAAAGCCCTGGCCGGCAGGGGTATTGTCATACAGCATTAACTCATCCCATTGGTAAAGGCCTCCAAGTGTTGTGCAGTTTGCCGGGTTGTCGTTATAGCAGTATTTCTCAGATATACAGTTGTCCCTTTGGTCCTGGGTGACGGGTATTTCTGTGCCGTAATTCAGATCTTCTGCCATCCAGCATTGACTTCCTATCCGGACAGTCGCATATACCTTGTTATCTCTGATATCGGTGAATGAGCTTCCACAATTGACAATTGATAATGGATAATTGATAATATGGGTATGGCCGAAGGCACTGCAGTTGGCTGCGTTGGTGTAAGTGTAGGTAATGGTTTTTGTGCCGACACCTGCTGCTGCCGGCGTGAAGATGCCGGTCAAGGAATTAACTCCCGGACCGGAATAAGTGCCACCCAACGGGATTCCTCCTTTAAGCCTGATTGGTTGAGCATTGACTGTGGTGATGGTATCAAAACATGCAGTAAAAGTGACTATTGGAGCCAGTGTTCCGCTCATGATAATCTTTGACGAACTGACAGGGTTATTGGTTACACAATTAAAGTCAGAAGTCATCACACAGCGTACACTGTCGTTATTTAGCGGGTAATAACTTAAGGTGGCTGAGTTTGGGCCGGTATTTACTCCGTTTACTTTCCACTGATAGGATGGAGATGTTCCTCCGTTAACGGGTGAAGCAGTGAAGGTTACAGATGATCCGGGACAGAAAGGATTGGATGAGGCTATTATGGTGACACCTGCAGGGAGATTTGGATATACTGTCATTCCGATTGTATTCGAGGTATCAGGATTCCCGGCAGGGCAGCTAATATGTGATGTCAGAATACACTGCACCTGGTCATTATCAGAAGGAGAATAAGTGAAAACAGGATTGTTTATACCAGCATTTGAACTATTTACTCTGCATTGATATGACGGTGTTAATCCGCCATTTGCAGGCGTGGCTGAAAATGTCACAGGGTTACCTGCACAGACCTGGTTCAGGGATGCTGCTACTGTGACACTCACCGGCAGATTTGGATTTACAACAACGGAGGTACTATCGGTTACGGTTCTGAAGCCGTCATGAATATGAACCGTATAGGTTGTTGTGCCAGACGGATACACTATGGGACTGGAAATATTCGAAGTAAATCCAGGTGGGTTTGAACACCAGGAATAAGTATAAATCCCGCTGCCTCCGGTGGAAATGGCCTGCAATTGTGACTGATCACCTGCACAGATTGTATCCGGACTGGCTGTTGAAGTTACTGCCAGGGCGCTGTCGGTAACTGTAATGATCACACTGTCGTTACTATGACAACCGAGGCTATCGGTAACTGTGAGTATAAAGGTCGTCGATGCACCCATATTTACAGTCACGGGGTCCTGGACATTTGGATTAACTAGCAGGCTATCCGGCTCCCAATACCAGCTTAATGGCCCCGTACCCCCGGTTGAGCTGCCATGGAGAGTAAGGATCGTGCCATTATTCACGGTTGTATCATTCCCGGCATTAACGACCATACCCACTACAGTAAGCTGAAAAGGATATTGCTGGAATAATGCCATGTTACCGCAGAGATCGGCAATGGTATCTACTATATTCAGATCGTAATTACCGCCGAACAGGGGGGGAGAAACCTGTATTATACAGTAAGGGGTTTGGGTACCTCCTAAATCGCAATCCGGACTTGTC
>CAZUYY010000547.1:0-2399 GCA_964624935.1 uncultured Prolixibacteraceae bacterium | reverse complement strand
TACCGGAAGACAGGATCTACATTCGCAATCTATCAGCAATCTACATATGCTCCTGGGGATGGTAAATCAAGGTGGCTTGGCAGTATCGCCATGAATGCAAACGGTGATATAGGGTTGGCCTATTCAGTATCAAGTTCGACGGCCTATCCTTCAATTTATTATACCGGAAGAAGATCTTCGGATGCGCCCAACCAGATGACAATTGCTGAAGGAATAATTCAGACAGGAGCTAATGTAATGACAAATTATTCACGTTGGGGCGATTATTCCACAATGAATGTCGATCCATCCGATAATACAACTTTCTGGACAACACAGGAATATGTCGGAACCTATGGCGGCTGGTGTCCGTGGGCAACAAAAATTGCATCCTTCAATTTTGCTACTACACCGGTTGTTATCACTCATGCTGCGACATCAATTACTACCACCTCAGGCACATTAAATGGAACTGTTAACCCCAACGGGGCTTCGACTACGTATCATTTTGACTGGGGTACAACGCTCGCTTACGGGAATTCTACAACTACGCAGTCTGCAGGAACAGGCTCGGCCCCCGTACCGGAATCAGTAAACATCACCGGTCTTACAACCGGAACAATGTACCATTTCAGAATTGAAGCCATAAACAGTGCCGGAACGTCATATGGAGATGACACTACATTCACACCGGGTGCTGCAATTGTGACTACTGCGACAGTTACAGGTATTACAACAACATCTGCGACATGTGGCGGGGTTGTCTACGCGAGTGGTGGTTCTGCTGTTACTGCACGTGGTGTGTGCTGGGATACGTCTTCAAATCCAACGATTGCAGGTTATCATACCAGTGATGGAACCGGTACCGGAACATTTTCAAGTTCAATAACCGGGTTGTTAGTTGGTACCGGATATTATGTGTGTGCATACGCAACCAATGCAAACGGCACTTATTATGGCAATAATGTATTCTTTGCAACATTTTGTGGCACAGTGTCCATATTGCCCTTCACAGAAAATTTTGAAGTTTATGAAACAACCCCGAACTGCTGGACCGAAGAAAATTCAAATCCTTCCTGGCAGTATATTATGGGAAACGGGACCGGACATCCAGCATCTGCACACAGTGGGGTAAGAGATGCCTGCCTTAAGGATTTTACGACTGCCGACAATATAAATCAGTTAATCACCCCCGTATTTGACTTAAGTCTTTACAGCAATGTAATTCTTACCTTCTGGCATACTCAGGCAGTATGGTCCAGCCGTCAGGATATTCTTACAATCTTTTACCGGAAAAGTAGTTTGGGAAGCTGGATACAACTGGCAACTTACACAGGTTCTATAACTACCTGGACACAGGAAACAATTACCCTTCCTAACCTCGGATCTTATTATCAGATTGCTTTTCAAGGAGATGCAAAATACGGGTATGGCGTGTGCATTGATGACATAGCCCTGAAAGCGCCGGGGAATTGGGTCGGTGGTACTTATAGTAATCCTGCCGATTGGAACACAGCCACCAATTGGGGCGATGGACTCGTTCCCACTTCATCAACCAATGTGTACATCCCTTTACGGACTTATTTGCCCGTTGTTAACGCCACAAACGCTGTTTGCAACAATCTTGTTATAGATAGTACGGCAAGCTTGTCGGTCAATGTTTCAGACAAGATAACTGTGAATGGAACGTTAACGTTGAAGTGAAGAAGACTTCCCTGCCTATTGCTTTGGGGAGGAATTGACAAACTATACCTCCAAAGTCAGAAGATTTATCTGATTTTCACCGGAAAAAATCAAAGGTTCATAAACAAATCATAAATATTTTCATGAAAATGTTGTTTTGCTCAATATATTTTAGTATATTTGCTATAATAATATATATTCTCTTCTTTATTCAACCATATATCATATCTCCTATCATCATGAAAAACGTTTACAAACTTCTCACCGGGGTAACTGCAATGCTTATTGCACTTACCAGTGTGGCAGTCTTTGCCGGGTCTCCACCCCTGCCTGACCCTCATGGCACGACTTATGTGCTATATCCTCCTACTAACCTTACCATAGTTAACATTGATTGTACTGCTATGCTGCAATGGGATAAGCCACATAACAACGGAGGAGCAACTCCTCTGGGATTGATCGGCTACAGGATTTATTGTAATGGATCTTTAATACATTATGTATCAGATGCTGATTCCCTCATCTATTATGATAACATAGATGTTTTCGGGAGTTATTCCGACAGTGTTACTGCATGGTATGACCTGACTGTTTACGGTTACCCGGGTCAATTCGGAGAATCGAGAGGATCATCATCAGGCTACACAATTGATTGCTCCGCAACAATGCCATTTTCTGAACCATGGGATCAGGATTCTTTCATGTTTAACTTATGGTCATTTGTCCCTTCACAGGGT
>CAZUYY010000546.1:0-2404 GCA_964624935.1 uncultured Prolixibacteraceae bacterium | reverse complement strand
GTAAGCGCCTTCCTCTTCCACGGTAAAGAATGCGGCATTGATTGATTTGACAGGGATATTAATGTTCTCGGAGATCACATTTTTAATCTCTTCATGCCCCAGGATATAATTGATGTTGCGTAACATTCCCTTTTGAACAGGAGTAAGCATCAGATCACCAATCAACCTGCACCTGGGAGTTATTGCTGATTTGTCGACAATCCTCCTCTTTATGAGTTCACTGATCTTGTTTTGGTTCTGTTGTATTGAATCCAGGTCCACGATATCCTTAAACAAAGTCCTGAGTAATTCGTCATAAAAGAATTTTGCACCTAAACAGACAATGCATTTTGGTGGAAGAAGAATGAAGTCATGAACGAAGCTTCCTCCCAGCCACTGAACATTCATCTTGTTTTCGGAATAAAATAAAGGGACCATTGGCGTTAAAACCATTTTTATATCGGCGATTGAATACATTTCCTGGGTATCAGCAACCGGGAATATTTTCGATTTTATAAGGAGGTCAATCACCAATTCCTCCGTTGTATACTCCTTTTTTTCTTTAGGAGCGTTTTGAAAATAATTCCTGATCCGCTCTTTAAGAATGTACAGGTTGGCAAGAATATCCTGGTTATCAAGTCTGTGGTTACTTAATTCTTCATATAGCTTCGTTAGTAACATATTCCGGAGCAGGGTGACCATCTCCGTAAATTGACTATTAAGATAAAAGCTATCCCTGCTAAGGGTCAGTGCAAGACGGTCATTGTTAATTATTGCATCGCAGTCAGCCAGGTAAGGGATTTCATCCTTTAAATAATCTTTCAGATCATAGGTAAGATAATGTCCACCCTTGGCAAAACCGGAAACTGTCAGTTCGGTGATATATTCATACTGGCAGAGGACCTTGACCATAGGTTTGTAGTATGTTTTTTTAAGGAATCCTTTCTGGGATCCGGCCGAAAATATTCTCGTTCCGTCTTTTTCAGCTTGTCCCCAGACAGAAAGGAACGGGAAGTCATCAATGGTGACCTTACACGGATAATAAGCCAGAACCTCTTTTGCATAGGAAAGACATTTGTCAACACTTTCATTGGTGTCAAACCATACCTGTATCCGGGTGCTGCAATTTATATCGATATCCAGTACTGTCATTTTCAGTACCGGCAATTTCTCCGGATCAGTTATTTCCATCAGGATTTGTACGACCTGGCCTTCGCAGCGGGTTACAACCTCGATCTTATGGGTCTTAAGTCTTGGATTTAACATGGCGTAAAACCCTATGCCGAATTTTCCTATTTTGGACGGGTCCTGATCTTTATCGGTTCCTCCTAAAGTGAGCAGCAATTTGATCTTTTCGAGCCCTAAGCCGGTACCGAAATCGGTCATGGAGATCATCTTTTCACCTGTAGTTATTGCGCCTCTTCTTTCTTCAATAGGGACGTACGAAGGATAGCTGTCGATAAAATTCTGGATCAGTTCCCCGAATCCTTTTCCGGGATTTCCGCCAAACTGGCTGCTTACCAGTTTTTTGAAACCTTCGACGACATCGATCCCGAGGCCATCCTGTAAGATTTCAATCAATAACTTTTTGTCGGTTGCCATAGCTGTAAGTTTGAGGTTAATTCAGATTTCTGTTTATATTTTTAAGCAGATCCCAGAATGATTGTTTCATCTTTTTGAGATCGTCTGCCTGTATTTTACTTGATAAATCATCCTCAGAAATGACTTTTGCCATGGCATCAAGCATCAGAAGGTCTTCCCTCGATTCAGAGGTGAGATGAGGCAGGATCCTGTTATCTTCGGTCAGGCACATTGCAACAGCCCAATGACCGGCAAGTTTAGGGTCCATTCTGCAAATTTTCACCAGCCTCCTGACATCCGGGTGGTAAAGATTTAAAACTACCGAATTGTTGACGATTATGAACCTGTGAGACTTACAGGGAGTCAGGTCGCGGTTCACCAGGTAATTCATCTTCCATTTTACCTTTTCAAAATCATTTTCAGCTTTCTTCAATTCCGGATAAATGCCATGCATTTCAGTCAGACTTCTTGCCTTGGTAAATAAAGCGGATTCTATATTCTCATCGGTGAAGAATTTTTTACCCAGGCCCTGAAACAGATCTTTATGGAATCCGAGGTTGTCTTCCATGTACATTTCATCCATGGTCAACCCGGGACAAACATTAGGTGGCGCTTCCATCACCATGTCTTTCAAGTTGAGATCAATGACAGACCTTTCAAAAATCCGTAGTATAAGATTCAGGCAGTTTGCCGGCTGCTCCTGAAGCAATACCGGGCCGTCAAATCCTGCATAGTTCATCCCGGTATTATCGCTTGCGGCGATATAGATCTTTCCTGATCTTACGACCATTTTTTCCAACCCGGCAAGAGAAACCCTTTTTACAGGATATATATTAAATATTGG
>CAZUYY010000545.1:0-2406 GCA_964624935.1 uncultured Prolixibacteraceae bacterium | reverse complement strand
TGAATTGTACAACAAACAGTACCCATTTGAACTGAAGCTGCTTTCTCATCAGAATGCTGCTGTATTTTACCGGTTGCAGGCATTCTTTAAGGAAAAAGAGAACCTTCCTGATTCAGCACTTTACTATTTTGATAAAGCCGAGCAATTAATGGTGAAAATGCCTGACCTAAAACTATCTCAGTTTTATTACAGGTTTGGACAATTCCTGGTCCGCCACAACCATAACCGTGAAGCAATTGATAAATTCATTCAATCTTATAAAGTTGCCCGGGAAGTTCCTTATTTTGACTACATGTTAAATGCATCCTCTCAACTTGAAAAACTATATTCACAGATGGGAGATTTCAGGAATGCTTATAAGTATTCTGTTAACGTAAGGGAATTAATTGACAGCATTTCGACATTGTCAAAAAGGGAACAGATCATGAAAGATAATATTAACCGTGAACAACAGGTACGGCAAAAAAATATCGATCTGCAAAACCTGGAGAATGAACGGAAGATGAGTCAGCAAAGAACAGAAAAGAATACAATGGAAGGAGTGGTTGTGTTCCTCTTTATACTGTCGTTTGTTATTTTTCGGAATTACAGGTCGCAGAAGAGATCCAATATAAAGCTGGATGAAGAAAAGAAAAGATCAGAGCGCCTTCTTCTGAACATTCTTCCGGCGGAAACAGCAGAAGAATTAAAGCAAACAGGGAGTGCAAAAGCAAAATATTTTAAGGAAGTCACAGTAATGTTCACCGATTTTATAAATTTTACACAGACGAGTGAAAAGATGACAGCCGATGAACTGGTTAAGGAGATCAACTTTTATTTCAGTGAATTCGACAAGATCATTTCAAAATATGGCATTGAAAAAATCAAGACCATTGGTGATAGTTACATGTGCGTAGGAGGATTACCCGTAAGCAATGAATCACATGCCCACGACGTAGTTTCGGCAGCGCTGGAATTGCAGGAATTCATGGAGATACAGAAACTTCTTAGGGCGCGTAACAACAGGATCTGGTTCGAGGCACGGATCGGCATCCAGTCAGGGCCGGTAGTAGCCGGCATTGTCGGAACGCGGAAATTTGCTTATGATATATGGGGCAATACCGTTAATGCCGCGTCTACCCTGGAAGCAAGCGGGGAACCCGGAAAAGTGAATATCAGCGGATATACCTACAACCTGGTAAAGGACTATTTTTCGTGCACCTATCGCGGGAAAATCCAGACAAAGCATAAAGGAATGATGGATATGTATTTCGTTAATCCTTTGCCCTCCCATTAAGTAAAAAAAGCCGTCCTTTTGGGACGGCCTTTTCACTCTTATTTATTCATTTTATTTTTCTACATTACCATTTCCTGCTACCCCGTTAGCCGGGTACAGGTTAAACTGGTAAACACGACCGTTATAAAATGTGCCTTTTTGTATATCCGGACTAGGATATTCCGGGAAAGTGCGACCCCCTGAAAGTACCATTCGTGCTTCCCTGACGCCTGTCACGGGTCCGGCTTCACCAAAGGTATAAATCCATATGCCTGGTATGAATAATTGTGGACGTGCGACCGGATTACCATTTTCATCCGTCATTACCACATAAACCTGCTCAGACGGTAAGACTAAAGGGTTAGTCGGTTGAACCTTTACCTGATATTTGATCATACCGGATCCATTATCACCGTTTGGGTTTGGGTTTGTTTTGGAATAAACTGCAGTTACTCCAATGAAAATCAGTGCAAGACTGACGAGGGCGAAGATTTTTAGTGTTTTCATGGCTTTTTGTTTTTAAGGTTAATAATTTGTTTTTGATGATGTAAAGGTACTATCCAGCAGAGGGTGGATTCAAGAGTGAAAAACCTTGATTTTACTAAGGTTTTTAACACATTATCAGGATATATTTTTACTTTTATAAGGAAAATAAATTTGCGCAAATCATATAGGTACAATTACGCATTTTCTAACATCGAGCTCGGGTGAAAAGATTAATTGTGTTATATTTGCTTATTCTATTCATGTTATAAGAGTTTTATTGAAACCAGGATGACAAAGAAAATAATCGTTCCCACCGATCTGACAGTAACAGCAAATCAAGCCATCAGACAGGCTTCGGTCATTGCCCTGAAAGAAAAGGCAACGCTGGTATTGCTGTATATTATGGAAAATCGATCTGCGTCTTCACCCGGCATAGAAAAATCGTTGATTTTACAGGCAAACAACATCAGAGAGCAAACCGGTTTGGAATGTGAGATCATAATGAAAGAGGGTTCAGTGATTGGTACGATCCCTGGCATGACCCGGCAAGATGACTGGGATCTCATGGTGATCGGTACCCACGGCATTAAAGGCGTCTGGGAAATGCTTACAGGACCGGATATCCTTAAACTGGTTACAAGAATCCCCATCCCGGTTCTTGTTGT
>CAZUYY010000544.1:0-2409 GCA_964624935.1 uncultured Prolixibacteraceae bacterium | reverse complement strand
CCACAAGAATCCGGATAGTAGCCCTTCATGCGGAATTACTATAGTGAACGTAACAGGAATAAAAATAAAAAGCGGAAGGAGATTAAACACATCAAAGACCGTTCGACCAATCATGTATTGGATGATCGCTCCCTTGCGTATCGGTAAATGCTGAAAGGATTCCACGAACAGCACCGGTAAGGACTGTCCCAGAAAACGGACAAGAATATCCCCCAGGAAATAATATAGAAGGAATCCATTAAACAAGTGAAGATGATCCTGATGCGGGAACATCTGATTCATTATCTGTTCGATAAACAAACCCAGCATCAGAAAGTAGAAGGCAACAAGTAACAGTAAGAAACCGATTATAATATTTATTGCCAGGTTTTTCTGCCATATAGGTGAACGGGTGGTTGTTTTGAATTGTAGTAAGATAAATTTGCAAAACATAGAATGAATGAATCCTGTACAAATCTGTGCTGATATTTCCTATTGAAAGAGTAAAGGTCGACTTACTTGACCGGAAAAACAATGTCTGTCTCGACTTTCATCGGGTCTTTTTCGGACATCGGATCAGTTATATAAATCTCTGAGGGTCCTCCCGTGAACACTTTTCCGCTCTCCTTGCAATACTGATGAAGTGCATTATATGCGGGATGGATTTTGTCATATGGACCGAAATAATAAGCAACTACCGCATTTCCTGCAGGAATAGTTTCAACTCTTATGCGTCCCTTGCCCTTATCTGCTTTTTCTACAGGTATTCCCATATCCATTACTGAAAACTGGGTCACAGTATCAAATTTAAGATACATAGCAAATAGATGTCCTTTACATTGAAGTTTATTTGCTGTTACAAATTGCATGATCTCACCAAATCCTTTGCTAAAGACTTTCTCATAGGTTTTTGGGCCTGCGCTATCCCTGATAATTAATACTGTTTGCCGTGGCATCTGCTTTTCTTCAATCCTCGGCCATCCTTTACGTTCCTCAACCACTTTTTTCATCCTGGCCAGTCCTTTATCAAAATCTGGAATCAACATTCTTCCCATGAAAAGTCCCATATAACGGGAAAACGGGTTATAACCAAGGTCTCCTTCATCTATCCAGGCTACCTTTGCTGAATCACCAATTGCCTCAATGGTTATTTTACCTCTTGACTGGTACTTTCCATGCTGGAATGATAGATTATAACCAACAAGCTCGTTGGGAACAAGTTGAGTCAATGTCATTTGCCCGTTTCCAATAATCTTTCCATCCCATTTTCGAGTCGTTCCTACCTTCCCATCGGTACCGATAAGTTGATATATAGCTGCTGTATCCAGTTGTTTCCATGGAGTCCACAAATCCCATTTGTTAAGATTACTCGTGAGATCGTAAATGAGGGCTTTATCCCCTTTGATAATGGTACTTCTTTCTACATGATAAATCTTAGGGAGAAAGAATGCTATTATTATCAAAAGGACAATAATAATAGCGAGAGCAATTAAAATTTTCCTGAATGTTTTCATAAGCAGACTTTTTTTTACAAATATATTATAAAAACATTCAGAATAACAAAGAAATAAATTGGACGCATCCGGCCAGAATCTTATTGGGAACTTTTTCTGGCTTTTGCTCTATGATTTTTTCAGGAACTGGACCCTTCTTCACAGAAAACTTGTCTAAAGGATCGTATTTTTTGGCAAAGTATTCAATCCGCTTCTGCATAACGGTGTAATAATCTAATTTAGCCATACTTAATTATATTAAGTGAAAAACTATCTTCATTGTTGTCAATCATGATGACAATTTTTATCAATAGACAAAAATATAGTAATAATATTCTAATATCAAGATATTTAAACGATTATTTACTCCTTAATAGTGTAATGAATTTTTGCTTAATTAATAACTTAAGTAATTTTAGTAAATAATTAAGCTTAAATTTGCTTAAATGTAAAATTAAGCGTATATTTGTAGCGTTTTCTTAATCATGAAGGTATAATATTTCTGGAACGCCCATCATTCTTGTTTATTCATGATAGTACGCATTGACCACGGATTAATCATTGAAAAATGAAAAGAGTGTTTTCTTTTGTTGAAAAGCCGGTTCCATTTATTCTGCAATTATTACCATCTATCCTTCCGGGAATTGAAAAAGTTATTGCCGTATACTTCTCCCCGGATATTAATGATATTGCTTCGGAAATATTAAGTAAGAAAGGTGATGAATATCAACAGGAGTTATTCAGGATATCTGGTTCTGCATCAGTTTTTGATCATTTACGGTCTGATAATGCACAATATTCCTGGTTAAGAAAAGAGGATTTACCCTTCGAAATCAAACCTGAAGAAAAAGTTCAATTAGAAATATTTAATGAATTAAATAATAATGTTTTATTGATTCGAATATTTTGTGCCTATGATACAAAAAACGATTTGTTC
>CAZUYY010000543.1:0-2409 GCA_964624935.1 uncultured Prolixibacteraceae bacterium | reverse complement strand
TCGTGCTCTTAAAAGCATATGAGCTTCTTCCGGCTCAGGAGGCCGGAACCCTGAACTATATCTGGCCACTTGTCCTGGTCCTTTTATCGATACCAATGCTGAAGCAGAAGATCACAGGATGGAGTATAATGGCCATTTTCGTGAGTTTCTTCGGGATCAGTCTTATCTCTACCCATGGTCAGATATTTTCCTTCCGGTTTACAAGTCCACTGGGAGTCATCCTCGCAATCGGGAGTGCAGTTTTTTGGGCATCATACTGGATCTTTAACATGAAAGACCAACGGGAAGAAGTTTCAAAACTCTTTCTGAATTTCTGTTTTGGATTCTTCTATATTTTTCTGACTATCCTGCTTCTGCGTTTCTTTGGACTAAAATGGAACCATTATCCGGTTTTCCTCTGGCAGGGTATTGCCGGTTCAGTTTATCTGGGAATTTTTGAGATGGGAATTACATTTATTCTCTGGCTAATGGCCTTAAAGCTTTCTTCCACCACAGCAAAAGTCTCTAACCTGATCTACCTCTCCCCTTTTGCATCCCTGATTCTGATCCGTTTTTTTGTCGGAGAGGTCATTTTGCTATCCACAGTTATTGGATTGGTCTTTATCGTTGGCGGGATCATCTTACAACAGTACCTCAGGCATTGATTTCCCTTATGACCCCACCCCTAACCCCCTCAAGAGGGAGGGGGAATGGCCCCAAAGGTCAAATCCTTATCTTTGCAGCATGGAACCAAAAAGTATCGCTTTTCATCATTTTGGCTGCAAGGTGAACTTTGCTGAGGCTTCTGCGCTTTCCCGAGAGTTCAAAGAGAATGGATTTTTATTAAAGGATTTCAGGGAAAAAGCCGATGTATATGTTATCAGTACATGCGTGGTGACTGCTATTGCTGAAAAAAAATGCAGGGCAGCTATCCGGCAAGCACATCACCTGAACCCGGAAGCTAAAATTGCGGTGATCGGCTGTTTTCCGGAACTGATGCCTGACCAGCTCGAAAAGATGGAAGGGGTCAGCCTTGTTCTCGGACATTCCGGTAAGTTTACTCTTTTAGGGGAGGTACAAAACCTTTTCCGTGAATTCCACACCAGGCAACCGGCCGTTCCATCTTCTGCAGAATTTATTTCATCCTGGTCATATGGAGACCGTACCCGTTCATTTGTCAAGATCCAGGATGGTTGCGATTACTATTGTTCCTATTGTACGATCCCATTGGCCAGGGGACACAGTCGCAGCGATACCATTGCTAATGTAATCCGGAATGTGCAGGAGACTGTCAGGGCAGGGACAAAGGAAATTGTACTTACAGGCGTAAATATAGGTGACTTTGGAAGAAATACCGGGGAAACATTTATTGATCTGCTACGTGAACTCGAACAAATCAGCGGTATTCCCAGAATTCGTATATCCTCCATCGAACCTGATCTTTTAACTGATGAGATCATAGAACTCGTTGCTTCTTCAGGAAAGTTAATGCCACATTTCCACATTCCATTGCAATCGGGTTCCTCCAGAATCCTGAAACTGATGAAGAGGAAATATAACCCGGAACTCTTTACTTCCCGTATCCAGAAGATCCGTGATCTTATGCCAGCGGCCTGCATAGCAACGGATGTGATTGCTGGATTTCCGGGAGAAACGGATGAGGATTTCAAGGAAACTGTTGACTTTATTGATGGCCTTGAGCTTTCCTATCTTCATGTTTTTTCTTACTCAAAAAGAACCAACACCCTTGCAGCCAACATGGCAGAACCGGTTCAGGATAAAGTTAAAAAGCACCGGAGTGAACTGCTTCATCAGTTATCGGCCAATAAAAAGAGAACATTTTATCTGAAACATAAAGGGATGAAAGCAAATGTCCTGTTCGAATCGGACAACTCCAATGGATTCATGCACGGTTTCACGGAAAACTATTTAAAAGTGAAAACAAAATTCGACCCTACACTCATAAACCAAATTACTCCTGTTTTATTAGAAGTTTTGAGAGAAGAGCTGTGCTATCAAATCTAATTGATAATTGATAATTGATAATTGATAATTGATAATTGAATGGGTATTGGTTTTTGGGTATTCGGTATTGGGTAACTGGTAATTGAAAATGGAGACTGAATGTGGTAATGTATGTAAATATTTAATACTTTGTGACTCTGTGACTCATTAACCTTGTAATTATGAATCTGGAACTAATAACTAAAAAAGTTTGTGACCTGAGCCGGCGAACCGCTGAATTTATTCACTCCGAAGTGGATAAGCTGCGGGTATCTGACATTGAGACTAAGGGCATTCATAACTTTGTCACCTATGTCGATAAAACTTCCGAAGAGCTATTGGTGAAGGGGTTATCAGAGATCCTGCCAGGTACCGGATTTATTGCTGAAGAGAACCCAAGCCTCGAAATGAAAGAACTTACCTGGG
>CAZUYY010000542.1:0-2419 GCA_964624935.1 uncultured Prolixibacteraceae bacterium | reverse complement strand
ATCCACAATCGTA
Organism: uncultured Prolixibacteraceae bacterium; assembly: GCA_964624935.1. GTDB lineage: Bacteria > Bacteroidota > Bacteroidia > Bacteroidales > FEN-979 > FEN-979. Next base: position 2,406 of record CAZUYY010000542.1, on the reverse strand, counting down.
AATCCCAATAACCAATAACTAATAACTAATAACAAATATCCAATACCCAATACCCAACACCCAATGCCCAATGCCTAATACCCAACACCCAACACCCAACTCCAATCGTAATTCGTAATTCGTAATTCGTAATTCATAATTCATAATTAATTAACGATCAACTTTCCAACCTCCACAGCCTTCTCACTCTCTGCCTTCACAAAATAAACCCCCGCCGGAAGCTCAAACCTTACCTCAACACTATTCCCTGTCCCCGATGAAAAATCAGCCCCATAAACCTTCTCTCCGGTCAAATTGAAAATTTCAACGCGCCGGATATTGCTCTTCGCACTTCGCACTTCACACTTGTCTTTTGCCGGATTAGGATAGATCTTCAGGGCAGTAGATGAAGCAGTTGGCTGGTTATCAATCCCGAAGAAGGAATTTCCATTTGGAAGAAAACCGTTATTATAGCTCTTCCTGATCGTATCGATCATCTGTTGCAGTTTTGCAACCGATGGCTCAAGCGTATCCTGGCCGGTATAGTCTCTTGCAAAAACCAATGCCAGGTCAAGCTCCTGTACATCACCCGGGTGGAATGTGAACGGCCCCATGGCTCCCATACCACGGATATCATAAGGGGCTATGTTTGCCGTAGCCTCGGTCCAATTTACAGGGCCGTTGGGAAGCTGACAACCTGGCCCCCAGTTCAGAGAATCGGATTCGCCGGGAAACATAAACCTGCAATCCGGACCATAGCCGCCGTCACCTGAATGGCCTTGTCCTCCATAGAAAAGTTGAGTGCTGTCAATCCATATAGATTGCATGGAACGATAATATTCAGGAGCAGTGGAAGGATCAGCATTAAAACTTGACTGATTGCCTGTATTTAAAAGCGCTAAGAAATTTGTGAGACCATAACGCTCATTATTTGCAATACCATCCCCAAAACCGGTACCATTGATACTCTCATTGCAAAGCTGGTGGCCTTCATTGTCAACCCTGGGCCGGTCATGACCCGTTGGATCCATAAATGGTCCGCCCAGAATTGTTACCGACTGTGCCGGAGGATGGGCTCCATAGGAACCGGTTTGTCCGCTCCCATCAGTCGGATTTCCATTATACCCGATAAAACTGCTTCGTGCAACATCACAACGGATGTAATCGTCAAGGGGCCACCCGATATCCATATCAGCGAATACACCAAGATAAGTATTGTTATAAGTTCTGGATGAACGGTTGAAAATCTTATAATTCAGGAAAATAGTGTTTTTAAAGGCAGAATCACCGGGCATGTCAAAGGCGTATGCCATAAGATGTATTTCAATCTTCATCTTGTTTCCACCCGATTCTTTATGAATATCACGGTCGTCATTATAAATTGTAAAAATCGCCTCATCACCCATGATCTGGGGATAATCGCCATCGGCAGCATTATATTTTCCGTCGCCGTTGGTATCATGATAAAGTGCCAGTTGACCAGCCTGGCCATAGGCAGTATTCCCGTTGCCCGGCCAGTTCACGATATTCGGAGGTGCAACATACCCCTGCGTGTTCCAATGAGTCTTATGATATTCAATTTCCGGTTTTGTCACTTTCCAGGTCTGGTTCCATACGGTATCCTGGTAGATGGAGTAATTAACCGAATCCATCACAGGACCGGCATAGAAATCAGGGAAAGTACCTGCTTGTCCGGCATGTGGGCCCTGCCTGTACCTGTCAGCGGCAAGATAAAGCAGGCTGTCATCACCTTTCCCTCCCATCCAGAGCGCCAGATTGAAAAATGTACCTGTCGGGCTATCCTTCGGGATCCTGAAACAGGTACGGCCTGAACCGAATAACTGAAATTGGTTGCCATAAGCAGTAATGCCTGCTTTTACATTGTTGATATCCAGCGAATCGTAACTGTGATCATGAATCCTGAAAAGAATACTCGCACTGGAACTCTTTTCGAGTGTGATATCAAAGATCGTATAACTGCTGGAAAGGGTTCCGTTATAGCCCCATATCGGTTTTAACAGATATGTAAAAAACCCTCTGTACGTATTAGTGACAGAGAGGATCTGACCTCCGACACTTCCTCCGGTTATTCTGATCGAATCACCGTAAGGCACGGTATCATTTGCCAGCAGATTCACCATTTTTGGTACGCCGGGATAAAGATCAACAGTATCATTAACAGCCTTAAGCGTCTGCGCACAAAGCTGAAAAGAAGAAAACAAGAACATTAAAATGTAAATGAGTTTTTTCATTTTATAGTTTATTTAAATCATACATCCTAAATTCCCTGCCCGCCGGCAGATAGTAATTCCCAATTCCAATCTCACTTCAAAAATCGTTGATCAATATTCGATTATTCAAAAAAAACCAATACCAAACACCCAATACCCATTACCCAATAACCAATAACTAATAACCAATGCCTAA
>CAZUYY010000541.1:0-2421 GCA_964624935.1 uncultured Prolixibacteraceae bacterium | reverse complement strand
ATGGAAAGAATAATTCCCATAAGGTTGTGTTTCTTCTTATAATGACCTATTTCATGGGCCAGCACAGCCACAAGTTCTTCGATTGTATGATCCATGATGAGGGTATCATAGAGCACGATCCTCTTTTTCACTCCAAGTCCGGTGAAATAAGCATTGGCTTTTTTCGACCGTTTTGATCCGTCAATAATGTAAATATTCTTCAGATTAAAACCCACTTTCCCCGCAAATTGCTCAATGGCATCCCTTAACGGTCCCTGATCCAGTGGCTTCTGCTTATTAAAAAGCGGCACTATGAGATTGGAATAGAACATGGACATGAAAATCATAAAAAAGGTAATAACTGCCCAGGCGATCAACCAAAAATAGTTGCCCGTCGATGCATAGATCACGATGATCAGTGAAAGGAGCCCGGCGCCAATAATAATACTGAGTAATAATCCCTTTAAACGGTCAAGGATAAATGTTCTGACCGTTGTGCGGTTGAACCCGAATTTCTCTTCAAGCACAAAAACATGATAGCAATCAAAGGGCAACGAAAGAACATTAGAGACCAACCCCAAAATACCAAAGAACAAAAATGCCATCAGGATAGGATTCTGCGTATAATGCCTGACACCTGCATCTAACCATGCAAATCCGCCGGCTATAAGCATCATAAGCATAAGTATCAAAATAAGCGTTGATAAGACAAAAGAAAATTTCTGTTTGCTCTTTTCGTAAAGTTGTGATCTGCTGTATTTTTCCTGGTCATAGATCCCTGTAAGTTCCTTTGGCAATTTATCGCTCCAATAAGTGGAATTCAGATAATCCAACACCCTCTCCAAACCATAATCCAATAAAAGTATCCCCAGGATAATATAAAAAAACAAACTCGCCATAAATAATGATTATTTTAACTCACCAATTCAGCTTATATTAAATCTGCCCGTCCGCCTGTCCACACGTCCGCCAATTAATAGATTCCGCTTCTCTTCCTAATAAACCACTCTGCCGAGAGCAGGGCAAATATTATAAGAAACAGCCACACATTACCGGAAAGATCAATAAAACGCTTTTGTGAATAGGAAACCGGGCGGATATCTTCCCTATCCATGATCTTCTTCAGGAGTTTCCCGAGATCCCGTGGATAGAACATTTCTCCATCATGGGCTTTCGCAATGCGGAATAACAGATTATGATCGGCAACCGTGTTCAGGAATTCCAGGTTAAGAGGAGTTATTATGAATTCACCCTTCTGCGTATAAGTGTTCTTACCAGTTTTTACTGTAGCCTGGTATGTGTAGTTCCCTACAGGGAAATTCCCTGCATCCAGGTAATAGGCTTTATCAGTCTTGCCGAGTACGAATGGATAGGAATTATTCTTCTCATCGGTGATCGTGATATTCACATCATCCTTGTTGATCAGTTCATACGTTTCATTGTAGACTTCAGCATCAAACTCGACATTTTCGTTCTCGACAAAACGGTTGCTCACTTTTACCTTAAAAAAACTTTTGTCCCCTTTTACGCTGAGGTATTGGACCACTTTAGTAATAAGGTCGTCAAAGACTTTATGATCGCCTTTCTGCAGGTAGTCAGATAATCTCCATTTCCAGAGGTTCTCACCGGCAATAATCCCGGTCTTGCGTTCTCCGGGTTTGAGGAATAAGATCAGCGGGATCCGTGTATACACATTTCCGATCTTCTGGTTGAACAGGATATCGGAGACTGGTGAATACTGGTAAGTACCCATGGGGCTTACCAAAGGTGGAAAATCCTTCATGATCTCCTGCAGATCATTATCCAGGGTAAAAAGCGAGAAATCTTCATTGACAGATGGAAATGTTTCAGTAAAGTTCATTTTATTTGAAGTAATGACCAGACCTGTTTTCAGTGCATTGAAGGCGTCCACATTTGTTTCTGTTCCAAGTATATACAGAAGTGAAACCGATGACTCAGTAATTCGTGATAAATTGAAATATCCCGTTGTGGACGGAATCTGGTCGAGTATGATAAGATCATATTTTGAAGACTGCTGATCAAAAGCATCGAGTTTAAAAGTCTCGACCTCAAATCTCGTTGATCCCTCAAGTGCATGTTTTATAGCAAAAATATCAGGATGCGGCGCCTCATAAAGGATTGCTATCTTCTGGCGTGTATCATTGACATCCACAAAGAACTCCTCTGAGTTATTCTGAATTGAATTTTCTCCTGTTACCGGTTTAAGTATCGCCTTAAAGCGTTGCAACCCTTTTGCCTTTGCATCCAGCATCACCTCGACCTTTCGAAAATCCTTGTCTCCTGAGAATTGCAAGGCACGTGTAAAAAGCACCTCATCCCCTTTCATCACCCGGAGTTCTGTCTTTTCATTTCTGCATTTATCTGCTTCGATCTGAATCTCAACCGGGAATTTATCACCAAGAAAGGCTGATTTGTTGCAGA
>CAZUYY010000540.1:453-2426 GCA_964624935.1 uncultured Prolixibacteraceae bacterium | reverse complement strand
GTGGGGTTCTGGTATTTCACGCTCCAACTACTACCTTAGCATATCTAATGACTTTCCCGTTTAGGAGGTACCCGTTTTGCACAACATCAACAACTTTACCAGCCAATTCAGGCTTTGGAGCCGGAATTTTTGTCAGTGCCTCATGATAGTCGGTATTAAATTCTTCTCCCATCGCTTTCATCCGTTCCAGCCCCTCTTGGGAAAGAATGTTCTTTAGTTTGGTATAGATCAGATTGATCCCATCATAATGAGCATCCTCTTTATCAGCATCTGTACCTGCCTCCATAGCCTCCAGTGCCCGTTCAAAATCATCCAGCACCGGCAATATTTCCGTGATGAGATCGGAAGCAGCCGACTTACTGAGCTCGATTCTTTCTTTTATGGAACGTTTTCTGTAATTATCAAACTCTGAATAAAGCCGGAGATATTTATCATTTAGTTGTACAACTTCCTGCTCCAACTCTTCAATCCGGTCTTCCTTGCGGCTCTTTGACTTGGATGCCTTCTCCTTTTTATGCTCCTTGTTTTCTTCTGATAATTCAGCAGATAACTCATCCTCTGGATTTATGATGGTTTCATTATCAGGCTTAGTTGCTTCTCCTTTTTTCGGATCTTCAATTATGTCTTCGTGTTGGTTGTTCTTTTCTTCCATCGGTTATTTACTTCGGCTTCAAAGCTCCGTTATTTTTATTGGATGTTTTGTTGTCAAAAAACCTGCCACTGGAATTTTGGGACAAAATGGCAGTTTTAGATACGCTGGATGTCAGCGCCAAGGTTTCTGAGGCGGAGGTCAATTTCCTGGTATCCCCGGTCGATCTGTTCAATGTTGTCGATGATGCTTATGCCTTCTGCAGATAGGGCGGCAATAAGCAAAGCCACTCCCGCACGGATGTCGGGTGACGACATACGGAGGCCACGTAACGGGTACTGCCGGTCGAGCCCGATCACCGTGGCACGGTGAGGATCGCAGAGAATGATCTTGGCTCCCATATCGATCAGCTTATCAACAAAAAAGAGACGGCTCTCAAACATCTTCTGATGGATCAATACACTTCCCCGTGCCTGGATTGCCACAACCAGCACGATACTGATCAGGTCGGGCGTAAATCCCGGCCAGGGGGCGTCAGCTATTGTCATTATGGAGCCATCCATGAAGGTTTCCAGCTCGTAAACATCTTTCTGAGGAACAAAAATATCATCGCCCTGCCTTATAATATCTATCCCCAGCCGGCGGAACACCTCAGGGATCAATCCCAATTGCTGGTAATTCACATTTTTGATGGTGAGTGCTGACCTGGTCATAGCCGCAAGGCCTATAAAACTCCCAACCTCAATCATATCCGAGAGCAATGTGTGCTCACAACCATTGAGACTGGTGACTCCTTCAATGGTCAGCAGGTTCGATCCGATTCCTTGAATCTTAGCGCCCATTCTCGAAAGCATCGTACAGAGCTGAAAAAGATAAGGTTCACAGGCTGCATTGAAAATGGTGGTCAGTCCTTGCGAAAGAACGGCAGCCATGACAATATTGGCAGTACCGGTAACCGAAGCTTCATCCAGCAACATATAACTGCCTTTCAACTCTTTTGCAGTCACAGTAAAGAGTTGATTTGTGTAATCGTAACCAAACTCGGCACCCAGTTTCTGAAGACCGAAAAAATGAGTATCGAGCCGCCTTCTTCCGATCTTGTCTCCTCCGGGAGCATAAACGATGCCCTGGCCGAAACGTGCGAGCAGCGGCCCCAGGATCATGATAGATCCGCGAAGTGCCCCGACTTTTTCTTTAAACTCTTTTGTATTGAGGTAGTTCAGATCAATATCAACTGCCTCAAAGGTATAAGAGGACTTGCTCGAAGAGGTGACTTTGACGCCCAGGGCTTTCAGCAATTCTATCAGTTTAATAACATCATTGATTGCAGGAACGTTGTGGATGGCGACTTTTTCTTTAGTCAGAAGGCAGGCACAGATAACCT
>CAZUYY010000540.1:0-443 GCA_964624935.1 uncultured Prolixibacteraceae bacterium | reverse complement strand
GGCTCCCTGGGGAATGATTTCTCCCTTAAGCTGTTTCCCTCCCGAAATCCTGAAAGAACTCATTGCTGTTTTTTTCTGCCCCTCTGATTATTGTTTCCGGAATTTTTCTGCCGGAAAGGCTTCCGGGGTTTGTTCCGGGCAAGGAGATCGCTCGTCGTGGTAAGCTTGATATCTTCATTCAGTTTTAACTGCCCTTTCGATAATATTTTCAGATGTTCCTCAATAAGCTCATCCGAAACCGAATCGCGGTTCCAGTTCAGATACGATTTTTTTAAATGGATGGCGATGGTCTTTACAAGTGCATCCTTTTCAGGCCCATCCGGATAAGCAGTTGCCTTTTCAATGATCATGGCAATGTTCTTCCCGTAATGCTTGAATTCGATTTCCTTATCGTGATACGAAATCCTTTCAGGCTTTGTACTGATATTGAGAGGCGGGGGTGG
>CAZUYY010000539.1:0-2432 GCA_964624935.1 uncultured Prolixibacteraceae bacterium | reverse complement strand
CAACTCAATCAATCATTCATTTTACCGGCCCAGGTCGGACACTAAATTAATATGTTCAATTTGTTGATAACCATTAATGGAAAATTCAGAAAACACTTATCAGATTCCTGAATCTGAGAATATTCCGCTTCAGGAAGAGAATTCTTCACCTGTTCAGGAAACAGGATCCGAAATTAAAGAGACACAACTTACTGAATCCGTTCAGAACGAAGAAGTACCAATTGAGGAGTTCACCGAAACCCAACTTGAAGAGAAGGAGGAACTTACCGTTGATGTCGGTCCGGAAGAAATTAACCCCGGCGGACAAATTCCTGAGATCCTTCCTGAAATAAAGGAAGAGCATACTGATGAAGAACTCCCGGAAGAAATAGCCGAACATGAAGCCGGCGAACTGGAGGAAGATGTTAATACACTTTCAAAGGAACAACTGGTCAGTGAGTTAGAAAAGGCCATCAATGAACCAGACCTGAATTTGGTAAAGACCAGGATTGCACTTATCAAAGTAGCCTTCCTAAAGAAAAAGAAAGAAGAAAATTTACAGCAATACGAGAAATTCGCAGCCGAAGAAACCCATAGGGTTGTATCTCCCCCCACGGAAGATCCTCTTGAAACCCGGTTTAACGAATTTTTTAATATATACAAAGCCAACAAAGCCAGGTTCAATGAAGAGCAGGAGAAAATCAAGCTCCTGAACCTGAAAAAGAAGAACCAGATCCTCGAAGAATTACGAGTGCTGGTCAACTCGGAGGAGACCCTTAAGAAAACCTATGACGAGTTTAAAAATTTACAGGATAGGTGGAAAGAGATTGGGATAGTCCCGCGTACTGAGATCAACAACCTTTGGCAGAATTATCATTTCCTGGTAGAAAAATTCTTTGATAAGGTCAAACTGAACAAGGAACTGAAAGATCTTGACCTGAAAAAGAACCTGGAAGCAAAAATCGCTTTGTGCGAGAAGACCGAAGAATTACTTCTTGAAACTTCTATAATTAAGACCTTTAAGAAGCTTCAGAAATATCATGAAGAATGGAAAGATATCGGACCGGTACCGCAGGATAAGAAAGACGAGATCTGGGAACGTTTTAAAAATACCACGGATAAAATAAATGAGCGCCGGCGCGAACATTACTCAAAAGTTGAAGATGAACAACAGAAAAACCTGGAAACCAAAACAGCCCTTTGCGAGCAGGCGGAAGATATTATTACCCTCCGCAACGAAACGGTGAAAGAATGGCAAACCAATACCAACAAAGTAAATGAACTTCTGAAAATCTGGAAAAGTATTGGTACGGTTCCTCAAAAAAGCAACACGGAGATCTGGAACCGTTTTAAATCATCATTGGATACTTTCTTTACTAATAAAAAGGATTTCTTCGATAAACTAAAAGACCAGCAGGTTCACAATTACAATCTGAAAGTCGAACTTTGCATGCAGGCTGAATCACTGAAAAACAGTACAGACTGGAAGAAAACTTCCAACGACCTGATCCGGCTTCAAAACGAATGGAAATCATTAGGGCCTGTTCCTAAAAAATATTCGGATAAAATATGGAAGAGATTCAGGGCTGCCTGTGATGAGTTTTTTAATGCAAAATCTTTCTATTTCTCAAACCTTCAATCCAGTGAAACAGAGAACCTGAATAAAAAAATTGATCTTATCAGGCGTTTGAAAGAGATGCAGTTTGGAGCCAATAAAAATGAAAATCTTAATATACTGAAGAATTTCCAGCGTGAATGGACTGATATTGGACATATTCCTATTAAAGAAAAAGATAAACTTCAGAGTGAATTCCGGAGCATTATTAATGAGTGTCTCGACAAACTGAAGATCAGTGAAGTAGAAATGACTACTGTGTCGTACCAGAACCATGTTGATTCACTTAAAAATGATCCCCAGTCGAAACGCCTGATAAGCAAAGAACGGGAAATCCTTTCCGGAAAGATCGTTAAATTGAAGGAAGACATCAACCTGTGGGAAAACAACATTGGCTTCCTGGCCAACTCTAAGAATGCTGCGATCCTGAAAGAGGAATTTGAGAAAAAGATAAACAAGGCGAAGGGTGATGTCAAAGTGATGGAGGCCAAACTCAAATTGCTGAGGACTCAATAGTATAAACACGTGAAGCTTGACGCATAAGGCGTTACGTATAATGTTCCTTCGTTCATACTTCAAATCATGTCGGGAAACTCTTTTGGCCGGATCCTGGTGTTAACAACATTCGGCGAATCTCATGGAGTTGCTGTTGGCGGGGTTCTGGATGGGATCCCTTCCCTTATCGATATTGACCTTGATTTCATTAAATCAGAATTAGATCGCCGCAGGACAGGCCAGGCTTTCTTTTCTTCTGCCCGGAAAGAGGACGATCAGGTTGAGATCATTTCCGGCGTTTTTGAAGGAAAGACAACGGGGGCTCCCATCTCGATCATCATCT
>CAZUYY010000538.1:0-2440 GCA_964624935.1 uncultured Prolixibacteraceae bacterium | reverse complement strand
TGTTTCAGCAGAGCTGAGAGAATAGACTTGTTCTCCTTTCTTTCCGGAAACCACAATGGCATCCATTTCTCCATTTCGGATTGCTAAAAGTGTTTCTTCAGTTTCAGACAGGCGGGAATGTAATTCTTCGTTTTCAATAATGAGTTGTTCTATTGTTTTGGTCATTGATGTTTTTATTACAATTTAAATGTGCTATAATTTTTGAAAATCTTACAGTTCCTTTAACTTTACCAGGTCTAATCCTAAAAGTACTTTTTCTTTGTTTGACATATCTCCGATAATACGACGGAAGGGAAGCGGCAGTTTTTTAATCAGTGTCGGAGCTGCAATTATCTGTTCATCTTTGGCTAAACGTGGGTTTTGATACAGGTCAATCACCTCCAGTTCGTATCGCCCTTCAAGATATTCTTCGCAAATCTTTTTAAGATTAGTTATTGCCAGGACTGACCGGCTCGTTGCACCGGTTATGTATAAACGTAAAATATATTTGTCCTTGCTTAATCCGGATACACTCAGATCAAATTTTTCTGTTGAGCTTTTTTTATCTGATTTTTTCTCTTTCATAATATTTTTAATAAACAGTGCACTTATAAATCAGCTAACAGGCAATAAATCCAATCCAACAAGAACACGTTCTGTATTTGAGAGATCGCCGATTATCTTACGAACAGGTACCGGTAATTTTCTGACTAATGTTGGTAAGGCAAGAATCTGATCCTCGGCACCCAATTGTGGATTTATCAAAAGGTCAATTACTTCAATAGAGTATTTACCCTTTAACTGGTCCTCACATATCTTTTTCAGGTTTGTAAATGCAGTAAGGGCTTTGGGCGTTTGTCCTGCAACATATAACCGGAGTATCCATTTATCATCTACCGTTTTAGCCGGTTTTTCTTCTTTACTTCTTTTTTCTGAATTCTCTTTCGTTGATTTCATCGGGTATTCTTTTAATTATTTTTTCACCTTGTTAGTTGTAATCTTTTTTATGCCGGCTTTTCTGCTTTCTGCCATTTCTATTTTATCTTGTTCCAGTCGTTTAATCGTATCCTGTTCTGTCTCAATCATTTTAACAGCTTCGGCTTCTTCCAGTTCAAAATCGATTTGCATAGTAGCAATCTGAGCTTCCAATGCTTTACGTTTTCGTTCTATTTCCCGTTTTTTTTGTTCGATATCGTTTTTACGAATCAACAATTCGGCATTTTCATTTGCTTCCTGTGCCATACGGGCAGATCCTGTTAAAACCCCACTTGCCCCAATATAAGCCTCACGTAATTCAACACCATGATTCGTTATAATGAATTCGCGGATTTGGTTAGAGTGAGCCATACCGCGCGATTTAAGAACATACATTACCCTGTTTCGTTCACCGCTTAATTCTATATCACGAAGTAATAACCAGGTATCAATCAATGATGATATTGAAACATCAGTACTCTCTAAGGTGTTTTCGTTTGCAGTTAAGCTGGTAAACAATGCTGTTATTTGATTCGACTTAAGATAATCGACAATACGCAATAACATCATTTTTACTTCAATATTTTTATCACCAATGACAAAAGTATTTATTGGATCCATAATAACAATATCGGGGTTGAAATTATTAACAGCTTTGTGAGTTACAGCCAGATGCATTTCCAGACCATAAAATGTCGGGCGGATTGCATGGAATTGTAATAATCCTTTCTGCATCCAGTTCTCTAATTTTATACCGATAGAAAGCATATTACGAATTAACTGTTCCGGGGATTCTTCGAAACAGAAAAAAAGAACACGTTCACCACGTTTACATGCCGCTTCTGCAAAGTGAGCTGCCACGCTTGTTTTTCCCACTCCTGCAGTACCGGAAACAAGGATAGTGCTGCCGCGGAAATAACCTTTGCCTTCAAGCATTTTATCAAGTGCGATTATTCCACTTGAGATCCTTTCATTTGATATTTTATGTTTTAATGCTAAGGAGGTAATAGGTAATATTGAAAAACCAGTTTCATCAATCAGAAAGGGATACTCATTCGTACCATGCATCGAACCACGATACTTAACAACCCGCAAACGGCGTGTAGAAGTCTCTTCGGTTACCCGGTGGTCGAGCATAATAACACAATCTGAAACATATTCTTCCAAACCTTGCCGGGTTAATGTTTCTTCTCCGCGTTCGCCAGTTATGATTGCAGTAACGCCTTTATCTTTTAACCAGTGAAATAACCGCCGCAGTTCAGCACGTAAGATCAGTTGGTTTGGCAATCCTGCAAATAATGATTCAATCGTGTCTAATACAACACGTTTGGCTCCTATGGAATCAATCGCGTAACCAAGTCGTATGAATAAACCTTCTAAATCGTATTCGCCGGTTTCTTCTATTTCACTGCGCTCAATATGCACATGGTCGAGTGAAAGTTTTTTATTTTTGACAAGGTCTTCCAGATCAAAACCAAGCGAAGCA
>CAZUYY010000537.1:0-2447 GCA_964624935.1 uncultured Prolixibacteraceae bacterium | reverse complement strand
ACCCTCGATAAGATTCTCCAGCAGCTCAAAGCCCTTGAAAAAGGGTATACCGGAAAAAAGAGCATTCTTGAGAATTACATGGCCACTATACGTAAAGGCAAGGGGAAAGAGGTGATACGGTGCGTGGAGACAGCCCCTGGCCAACGGGCAGCTCACGATTGGAGCGAGTATATGATAGAATTTACCTTGGCCCCGGGCAAAACAGAAAAGGTGATATTCTTCAGTTATATACTTGGTTACAGTCGCCGTCAGTATATTGAAGTGGTTGAAGATAAGACCCAGAGAAGCTTATTTGAATGTCTGGTACACGCATTTATGTATTTTGATGGTGCAGCGAGGGAGATAAAGAGTGATAACCAGAAAGTATGTGTTGACCGGTGGGAATGTGGACGACCCATCTTTAACCGTCAGTATCTTGGGTTTGCTTCACATTATGGTTTTCGCCCCTTGGCTATACATCCGCGCCGTCCGGTTGAGAATTTAAAAATAGAAAGGCCTTTTTATTATTTGGAAACGAACTTTTTTAATGCCCGTCATTTTCGTGACAAGGCTGATCTGAGAGAGCAATTAAGAAGATGGCTGACAGAAGTGAACGATTTGCGCAAACACCGCATCACAATGCGTCAGCCATTAGAAATGTACCAGGAGGAAATCGGTTTTTTATTGCCATTACCCAAAACCCACTATGATACGTCACTGATCGTTTACCGTGTGGTAAACCAGGAATCCTGTATTCAATGGCAGGGGTATTACTATTATGTTCCTGGAGATAATATGTTTAAAAGTTGTCCTGTACGTATTACCGGTGAGCAGGTAATCATTTACACTTCCGATTTTAAACAGATCTCAACGTATGCTCTACCGGTCAAAGGTTCTGCCGGTCGTTATATCGGGCTACCGCCTTCCTATACACACACGACCAGGATAAAGCTGTCGGACGTAAAAAAACGCCTGATCAGTATGGGAGAGGTGATGGAAAAGTATGTGGAAAAAGTAGTAATCCAGAAGAAGAATCCTACCACTATGTTGACAAAGTTATTGGCATTAAAGGTATTGTATTCAACCGAAGATATATTAATGGCAGTGGACCGGGCCCTGAATCATGGGGTATATGACATAAAAACGATAGAGGGCTTTTTAAAGGTCCATGCCCGGCCCCTGAATGAAATAAAAACGCTGTTTGATCAACAACCAGATTATGAAGACTAAGACTGATAACATTTTTGAACTGAGTGAGTATCTGGGGTTGAAAAGAGTATCACAGCAATATCAGATATATATACAACAGGCCCATGAAAAACAACTTGGCTTTTTGGAGTTTTTGGAGATGATTTTGCAGGAAGAAGCAATCCGAAAGCGGGAAACCAGTATACGCTATAGGATTAGCGAAAGCCGGCTACCCCGCCCATATAAGTTGCTGGATGATTTTGAATTTAGCTTTCAGCCCACCTTACGAAAATCCCTGATTATGGATTTAGCGACTATGGAATTTATAAAGAACAAAGAATCACTTTTATTTATTGGCGATTGCGGTGTGGGCAAGAGCCATATAGCCCAAGGACTGGGCATGATAGCCTGTGAAAAAGGCTACAATGTATTATATACAACCTGCTCGGGGCTGATAACTGATCTGAACAATGGGGTCTATGAGAAAACCCTTCCCAAACGTTTACGCAAGTATGCCTTTCCTGAATTGCTTATCATAGACGAAATGGGACATGACCGCCTGGAACTTCAGTTAACCAAAGAAGCCCATTTATTGTTCAAGGTGGTAGATGACCGATATAGATGTAACCGTTCTGTAATCTTTACAACCAATGTAGATGAAAATGACTGGGCTGAATATCTGGGTGATCCCATATCAACCCGGGCCATATTGGACAGAATCTTTCATCGTTCATTAAAGATCGAGATCAGGGGCCCCAGTTACCGACAATATCAAGGCAAAGAGCTACAGAAAAAGTATGAACAACATCTATAAAATAACCATAGAACTTCTGAGAAAAGAACAAAAAAACATACAGAAAATCAACAAGGGCTGTCCCGAGTACTCGGGACAGCCTTTTTCTTTTTCAACCCTCTGTAAAGTATTCAATTATAGCAATACTTTACTGAATGCATCTTGTTTTATAAATCAAAATGAAAACCTTAAAAAGTCCCGGTTCATACAAAGAAAAGCCCAACCGGAAACCAAATCATATCAACCAATTGAAAAACGTGGTATCATTTTGTGTCGTTTACTGGTATCAGTTGTTATCGGGGTCGAAACCCACCCCCAGCCCCTCCCCCAAGAGGGAGGGGAGAGAGCGGAGGGCGGAGGTCAGAGGGTGGAGGTTGGAGAGCAGTTTTTGAAAATCGTGACGCGTTACATATTAAAATGGGGAAGGATAATAATACCGCTCCGATGGAGCGGGGTAAAATCAAGACCCGATTATGCTACGGAAATA
>CAZUYY010000536.1:0-2448 GCA_964624935.1 uncultured Prolixibacteraceae bacterium | reverse complement strand
TTCCCATATTCCTTGACAGAATCAACAAAGTTATAAATGCCATCATTAACCGCTTTGAGCATGGCAGCCAACCCATATTGTGCAGAATGGCTTGTTCCTGAACTCAATGCATAAATGGTTCCATAGATCATCGCCTTCCCGAAAATGTCCGTGGAATAAAACCTGAGAAGATTAGGCATATTTGCATTAAAGATCTTATTGGAGATGATCATGCAAGATATCCTTTGTCCGGCATAGCTGAATGCCTTTGATCCTGAGATCATCAGGATATAATTATCAGTGTATTTAGCAACTGTAGGTTGAAAGGGTGGCTTTCCCGGCAGTGAATAATCCTTTCTGAAATCCATTCCGAAATATGCGAGATCTTCCAGGATAACAACGCCATATTTATTTGCAAGATCGCCTATGATCTTCAATTCATGATCGGTGAAGCAAATCCATGAGGGATTGTTGGGATTGGAATACAAGATGGAATGAATGTTCCCTTTTACTAGATAGGATTCAAGTTTATCTTTCAACTTATCACCTCGAAAATCATACACATCAAACGATTCAAACTTCAATCCAAGTACCATGTGTTGCTGATGATGTACAGGAAAACCCGGATCGATCAACAATGTGGTATCCCTTTCTTTATTGATTCTCGACAGAGTTAAAAAAGCTGCAAATCCGCCCTGCATAGAGCCAACCGTTGGAACACAACAAGCCTCATCAACCTCGATATCAAGGAAAAGTTTTATAAAACGCGCAGCCTCCTTTTTTAGCGGGGGTATACCTTCAATATCGGGATAGATTGCAGCAACGCCTGATTTCAATGCCTCTATTTCTGCATTGGTACCTATTTCGGGGGGAACTAGTCCTGGGACCCCCATCTCCATCCGGATAAACTTTTCGCCCGTCTCTTCTTCAATATTGTTTATCAGCCGCTTTACTTCGCGGATGGATGCTTTCCCAATATTCTTTATATGGCTTTCGCGAATTTGCCTGTTGACAACATCGTAATTTATAGGGGTATCTTTCATAGGTGGCAGGAATAAAAACTAGAAAAACTAATCTTTTTACAAAATTGAAAATAATCCGCGAATTGTGCAATCTTTTTAGTCTGAAGAAACATGTATTTATTGGAATTTATTAACATTTCCACAGAGACAATGGCAAATAATGCGTCAAGATCTTCGCTTTTTTAGCCAGAATCCTGGAATCGTGATCCTATTAATTTTGAAAAACAATCTTAAAAAGGAGTATCTGTCCCAATGTAACAGTTTATCTTGTTATCGCTGAATTGGGACTGGATCTGGTTAAGTGATTCTTTTACTGGAGAGGTGTAATCACTTGTATAATATGTTTTCCCTAGTAGATTGTATTTTTCTCTTCCCAGGTGATGTAGAGGCAAAAGGTTGATTTCATCTTTTCCGATTGAATTCAGGAAGACACATAATTTATGGATATGCTCTTTATCATCATTGTACCCAGGAATTACTGGCATCCGGAAGACCAGACGACCCTTGAATTTCAATGCAAGCTTCCGGGCATTTTTCAAAATCAGCTTGTTACCTGCACCTGTCATTGCAAAATGCCTGGAGTCTATCATATGTTTGATGTCATAAAATATCCAATCCAGGTATTCAAGTGATGATTCAATGTTGTTCCAGGAAACATTTCCGCAAGTCTCAACGGCCGTGTGAATATAGGATTGGTTACAAAGTTGTAAAAGTGTTTTTACGAAATCCGGTTGCAGAAAAGGTTCTCCTCCGCTAAGTGTAATCCCTCCTGTACTTCCCCAGTATTGACGATCGCGCTGAATCAGTTTTATTAACTCGTTTATAGTGATCCTGTATCCTCCCGTTTTCAACGCACTCGTGCAACAAGCTTTTGAGCATTCATAAGTAATGCAATCAAAGCAAAGGTCCTTATTAAAATGGAGGTCATGATCAACGGCAGTGATAGCCTGTTTTTCACAGGCTGTGATACACAGGTGATCGAAAATGCATTTTGATGAATTATACAGAGGTTCAGGGAAGCTGTGCAAGCCTTCAGGATTGGAACACCAGATGCAGTGTAATGAACATCCTTTCAGAAAGATCAATGTCCTGCATCCCGGGCCGTCGTGAACTGAAAAGCCCTGGATGTCGAAAAGATAACCGTCGGTCAGTTTTGCTGAAACCATTCAAATCCTGCACATTTGGAAGCGTTCATATCGGGGTAGGCTATGGCTTCACCCAGACAGCTTCCCAGGAATTCCTTTTCAGGTACGTATTTTCGGCAGAACTTGCATTTGGGCAGCCGTTCAAATTTTGCACACGACAGGTCATCCGGACTGATGTCGGTCTTTTCCATCTTGCAGATGCCTTTGCAGACATCCACAGGAAGGTAAAATTTACAATCTTTACAACTGTTTTCCATGGTTTCCGCAGATGTTACAATGCTTCATATTCTGTCCTTGAAATT
>CAZUYY010000535.1:0-2452 GCA_964624935.1 uncultured Prolixibacteraceae bacterium | reverse complement strand
CCCCGCAACGGTATCCTTAAATTCTGCCTGGCCTTTCGATCCTATTCCCACGGTAAGGTCTATGGTCGATCCTTTATCCAGATGAGTTCCGGCTAAGATGATTCTCCCTTTATAACTCTGTTGCTGAACGGCGTCGGCATCAAATGTAGGGATGTAATATATCTTGCCTGTTTTAAGACCACAACTTTCCAACGTGTTGATGGCCTGGCGTAAGGTCAGGAATTTCAGGTCGGGCATGCTGGTTTTTTCCGGAATTGATGAAACGATGGTCAGGTAGATCTTCCTGTTTTGTTTTACTTTCGAATCGGGATAAGGATCCTGGCGTACGACAGTCCCTTTGACACTGTTAAGGTCAAACACGGAATCGATGACCACAAAATTAAAAATTGAGGCTTCTTTCCCGTTAATAACATCATCGATATTTTTTCCCTTATAATCCGGAACAATATAGTATTGTTCATGCCGGGTATAGATCTTCAGGACAAACAGCGCGATCCACACCAGCACGCTAACAATAACTATCATTCCCAAAAGATGTTTGAGAAATTTCTTAGAGAATAAAAACCGGAAAAAATCCATCCTTCCGTTTTTGATTAATTAACCGGAAAACCTTTACTTTATTGTATTTCTTTACAAACCTACATGAATTTTATCAGAATGACAAAAATGGATCAGCAATTTTATCATAAATTTGTCCCTTTCAAAACCACAACCCCTATGCTGAATGTTGCCATCGTATGCGGAGGAGATTCCGGAGAATATGAAGTTTCTGTTAATAGCGGAAGTCAGGTCTTTCAACATCTTGACAGGGAAAAATTTATTCCATTCCTTGTCGTAGTCAGGAAAGATGGCTGGATCTGCAGGCTGAACGGGGAAGAAGTCGCAGTGGATAAAAATGATTTTACCTTACACAACGAAGGCAGAAGCATTCGGTTTGATGTCGTTTTCAATGCTATCCATGGAACTCCGGGTGAGGACGGGAAACTCCAGGGGTACTTTGATATGACAGGAATTCCATATACCTCCAGTGGAGTCACAACCTCGGCATTGACATTCAACAAGAGTTTTTGCAAGAAAGTCGTTGGATCAATGGGCGTTAGAACCGCAAATTCGGTTCATCTTTACCGGCGCATGGAAGATCCGGTCTATGCCATTTGGGAAGAGATCGCATTTCCCTGTTTTGTGAAACCCAACAATGGGGGTTCCAGCGTAGGCATGTCAAAGGTGAACAAAGCCGAGGAACTGGAATCAGCTTTGCAAAAAGCCTTTAAAGAAGATGACGAGGTGCTTGTCGAGGATTTCATCCCGGGACGTGAACTTACCTGCGGCGTGGTAAGGTCGGAAGGAAAAGTCATCGCATTCCCGGTGACAGAGATTATTTCGAAAACGGATTTCTTCGATTATGAAGCAAAATACAAGGATGGTCTGGCCGAGGAAGTAGTTCCTGCCAACATCCCTGAGGATGTTTCAGAAAAATGCAGGAAAATTTCCATTGATCTATATGAGAAATTGAATTGCCGCGGGGTCGTCAGATTCGATTATATTTACAGCAACTATGAATTTTATTTCCTTGAAGTGAATACAGTTCCCGGGTTATCTGCACAAAGTATCGTTCCGAAAATGGTACATGCCTATGGTTGGACGTTGACGGAATTTTATACCCGCATGATAATTGAATGCCTGTGAATATGAATTACACTCAATTACCTTTCGCGTCACACGTTACGCGTCACGATTTTTAAGCTCTAATACTTGTGATTGATAAACTGCTCTTTGCAACAAATAATCTTCATAAACTCAGGGAAGTCCAGGAGATCGTCGGGAGTTTATTCCATGTTTTATGCCTGAAGGATGTTTCCATTCAAGAGGATATTCCTGAAACCAGCGACACCCTGGAAGGAAATGCACTGCAGAAGGCCCGTTTTATATACGAAAAAACGGGGATGGATTGTTTTGCCGATGATACCGGTCTTTTCATTGAAGCTCTTGAGGGCCGGCCCGGCGTTTATTCTGCCCGATATGCCGGTGAAGATTGCATCTTTGAGGATAACATCCGCAAAGTACTTGAGGAAATGGAACATGCAGGGAACAGGAATGCCAGTTTCCGCTGCGTCGTGTGCCTTCTCCTGGGAGGAAAAGAACATCTTTTTGAAGGCCGCATAGACGGAGTCATCCTGCGTGAGAAAAGGGGAACAGAAGGTTTTGGTTATGACCCGGTTTTCGTTCCTTCCGGTCAATCTCAAACCTTCGCAGAGATGCCTCCCTACCTGAAAAATGGGATCAGTCATCGCAGCAGAGCTATCTGGAAGATGATGAGGTTCCTTGGCAATTGAAAATTCCCAATTGATAATTGATCATAAGTTTGCTTCATCCTTCACCTCTCTCCTCCCTCTTGGGAGAGGGGCCGGGGGTGGGGTTGTACGCTATTTCGCCAGGTATTTACGGAAATATT
>CAZUYY010000534.1:1533-2453 GCA_964624935.1 uncultured Prolixibacteraceae bacterium | reverse complement strand
CGAGATTGTACAACGACCTTGCATATAATTCATTTTTGGGGTGATTGTCCACTATGAACTGAAAGCATTCCAGTGCTTTGACATAATTTTTTTCTTCCGAAAATTTAACACCCTCAACAAAATAATCAGATGGCATTTTCTGTGCGATAACATTAATCACATTAAAAATGGTCAAGCATAGTACTAACAGGAGATATTTTTTCATAATTCCAACTCAAATTGATAAAACGAAAGTCCACTAATACCATAGAAAATCAGTTTATTGCCTGTGAAATAACAACAGTCTGGAATTATTGTTTGAAAACCATCAATTTGCTGATATATTTTATTGTTTATATTAACCGTGAATGTTTCATTGCCCGTTTTTTGAATCGCAAAAAATCCTTTATCGGTGAAACTTCCTGCAATGATTTCACCAATGGGTTTAACAGGAGAATATGAACTTTTTGTGGCAGGTTTCATCGGTCTGGAAAATGTGCCGTTATAAATAAAATAACCTATTGTATCAAGCTCCATATAAGAAAGGTCATTGGCGTTTTGGGGTCTGCCTTTAATAAAGTGTTCTTCAATAACTTCCGAATACGGTTCAACAAAAAAGTTGCGCTTGTTGCTCATTGGTGAGAAAAGAAGCTTATCGTCCTGATAAATATATGTGGAGTCATCAGTTTTAAAGTAATGAATTGAACTTCCTTTCGGGTTTATATAAATTGGCATTGCACGCACCCCATTTTTGCTGAGTGGAGTTGGGTCTTTAATCCCGTTAATGAACTTGTACAAATAGTAATCTTTAAGCCCAAAGAATGCAAAATTCCCAGTAGTATCCATTGCTGTCTGGTAGATTTCGTCAAAGGAATAATCATAAATATTACCATTACAAATGGCTTTTGCTATTTGTTTCTGGGTGCAGGTAAAAAAGTACT